>NZ_JBNHGL010000423.1:0-1351 GCF_059091245.1 Arthrobacter sp. Y3225116 | reverse complement strand
CGCGTGGGCGGCCACCCCTGAGCTGGCCGGGACCGGCCTGCTGGCCGTACTGACCCGCACGGATGCCGATGCCCCGCTGGACCCGATGGCCGAAGCGAAGCTGCTCGCGCGGGACGGAATCTCCGTGCTGCCCCTGGGATACGACCGGCACCTGGCCGGCGGAGTGGAACTCGACCCGGGCCTGATGTCCCGCGCCGTCCGGCTGCAGGCGGCCGAGCTGGCCTCCACCGCGCTGGCCCTGGCGATGGAGCACACCGGCCGATGAGCGTGAAGATCTTCCACCGGCCGGCCCGGACCACCGCCCCGGCGCGCGAGGCCGCCCCCTTCAGCCTGGAGGCCCCTCCGCCCATGGGCGAGAAGGCCGGCAGGATGAACGCCATGGCGCTGATCCCGCTGCTGGGCGCCGGATTGTCCATGACCGTGATGATGCTCTTCCGCGGCAACAGCCTGGCCGCCGTCGGCGCCATCGCGATGATCGTGACCGTTGTCGCGTCCATCGTCATGATGCTGGGCCAGCGCGGCCGGGCGGCCCGCGCCCGGGCCGAAGAACGCGACCGCTACCTGGAATACCTGGAGGAGTCCCGGGCCACGCTCCGCGCGGACGAGCAGCGCACCATCACCACGGCGCGCACCAGCAACCCGGAGCCCACCGCCCTCTTCGACATCATCCGCAACACGCAACGGCTCTGGGAGCGGCGGCGCGGCAACGAGGACTTCCTGCACGTGCGGATCGGTTCCGGCGAGCGGATCAGCCGGCAGATCATCATCAACGAGCAGGGCCCAGCCACGGCCCAGCGCGACACCTTCATGGACAACGAGGTCCGGATCCTGCAGCGGCGGTATGAGACGTCGCCGGATTTGCCGCTGACCCTGCCGCTGGACTCGGCCGGCAACGTCAGCATCATCGGCTCCCGCGGGTTCGTGCTCAACGCCGCCCGGAACCTGCTCGCCGAGGCCTGTGCCTTCCACTCGCCCGAGGACCTGCACGTGGGGATTGCGGCCGGCGAAGACCGGCTGGGCGACTGGGACTGGGCCCTGTGGCTGCCGCATCTGGCGGACCAGAAGCAGGCCCACGCCACCGGCCCGGTCCGCCGGGTGGCCCGGTCCCTGGACGAACTCGGTGCCGTGCTGGCCGACGAGCTGAACCGCCGCGCGGTGGTGGCTGCCGAATCCTCCAAGAACGCCCGGGGTGCCAGCCAGCACCTGCCGCGGCTGCTGGTGCTCGCCGACTGCTACGGCGGGCTGCCCGAAGAACTCGTGCTGCCGGACCGGCACGCCGGGCTGGCCCACCTGGGCATCACGGTGGTGTACCTGGTGGCCGACCGCGGGCAGGAACCCGGCGAGGTCGGCG
>NZ_JBNHGL010000422.1:0-1358 GCF_059091245.1 Arthrobacter sp. Y3225116 | reverse complement strand
GCGCCGACCGCGGCAGCGCTGTGCGCGTTGGCCGACGGCGAGTCCCGCCTGAGCGGCATTGCCCACCTGCGCGGCCATGAGACGGACCGCTTGGCGGCTCTGGTGGCGGAAATCAACCGGCTGGGGGGCGACGCCGAGGAGACGGAGGACGGTCTGTTGATCCGGCCGAAGCCGCTGCACGGCGGCCTGTTCCATTCCTACGAAGACCACCGCATGGCGACTGCCGGCGCCATCCTCGGCTTGGCCGTGCCCGGCGTGGAGGTCGAGGACATCGGCACCACGGCGAAGACGATGCCCGAGTTTCCGCAGCTGTGGCAGGACATGTTCACCGTTGCCCCGGCCGCCTCGGCCAGCGAGGGCTGACGGTGTCGCGCAGCACCGGCAGCTGGGACGAATCGGATGTGCGCATCCGCCCGAACAAGCGCGGTTCCCGTCCGCGCACCAAGGACCGCCCGGCCCACGAGGACGCGGAACTCGGGCGGATCGTCACCGTCGACCGCGGCCGCTACACCGCCGTCGTCGATGAAGACACTGCCCGCGAGCGCATCGTCGTCGCGGCCCGGGCCCGCGAGCTGCGCCGCACCCCGGTGGTCACCGGAGACTTCGTGGCCCTGGTCGGCGATGTCTCCGGCGAACCCGACAGCCTCGCCCGGCTGGTCCGGGTGGAGGAACGGCGCACCCTGCTGCGCCGCAGTGCCGACGACACCGATCCGGTTGAACGTGCGGTGGTGGCCAACGCCGACCAGCTCGTCATCGTGGTGGCGGCGGCAAACCCCGAACCCCGCACCGGGTTCATCGACCGGGCGCTGGTGGCCGCGTACGACGCCGGGATCCGCCCGCTGCTCTGCGTCACCAAGGCCGACCTGAAGGACCCCGCCGAGCTGCTGTCCAATTACGAGCACCTGGAGCTGCCGGCGATCGTCAGCCGCACCGCAGCTGCCGACGCCCTCGGCGTGGACACCCGCTCCGACGAGGGCCTGTCCGCGCGGCTCGATACCGAGGCCGTGGCCGCGCTGCGCGGTTATCTCGACGGCAAGGTCACCGTTACCCTCGGCCACTCGGGCGTCGGCAAGTCCACCATGGTCAATGCGCTCACCGGAGCCCAGCGCGCCACCGGCGGAGTCAACGCCGTCACCGGGCGCGGCCGGCACACGTCGTCGTCGGCCCTGGCGCTGAAGGTCCAGGACTCGCCCGCCGGCACCTGGATCATCGACACCCCGGGCATCCGTTCCTTCGGTCTGGCCTATGTGGACCCCGACCGGATCCTGTCCGCCTTCCCCGACCTGGAGCCCGGCACCGCCGACTGTCCGCGCGGCTGCAAGCACGACGCCGCCGCCGTGGGCTGCGGGCTGGACCCC
>NZ_JBNHGL010000421.1:0-1358 GCF_059091245.1 Arthrobacter sp. Y3225116 | reverse complement strand
CCGCCAAAGCCGCCGCCTTGGCCGCCGCCGAAGCCGCCCTGGCCACCGCCGGAGCGCTGGGTACGGGTGACCTTGGCAGAGGCGTAGCGCAGCGAGGGGCCGATCTCGTCGACCTCAAGCTCCATGACGGTACGCTTTTCGCCCTCTTTGGTTTCATACGACCGGGACTTCAGCCGGCCCTGAACGATCACGCGCATGCCCTTGGTCAGGGTCTCGGCGACGTTCTCGGCAGCTTCGCGCCATACCGACGCCCGGAGGAACAGGGTTTCCCCGTCCTTCCATTCGTTGGACTGGCGGTCGAAGGTCCGCGGCGTGGATGCAACGGTGAAGTTCGCTACCGCGGACCCGGACGGGGTGAACCGCAGCTCGGGATCGTTGGTGAGATTACCGACGAGCGTGATAACGGTTTCGCCTGCCATGTTGCCTCCTGATGTCCTGGTCCCGCTTGCCGGCGGCGCGCGGGAATGTCTTCGTCAATGCCGCTCCCGGAAGGGGGGCGGCGATCACGGCTGATTACTCAGCGGAGATCTTCTGCTCCTCCGGGCGGATGATCTTGGTGCGCAGGATGGTCTCGTTCAGACCAAGCTGGCGGTCAAGCTCAGCAGCAGTGGCGGGAGTTGCGGTGAAATTGACCACCGCGTAGATGCCTTCGGACTTCTTCTGGATGTCGTAGGCGAGCCGGCGGCGTCCCCAGATGTCCACCTTGTCGATGGTTCCACCATCGTTGCGGACAACGTTGAGGAACTTGTCGAGCGAGGACTCTACGGTACGCTCTTCGACCTCGGGGTCGATGATTACCATCAGTTCATAAGCACGCATTGTGAACCCACCTCCTTCGGGCTAAGCGGTCACGGTCTTTCCGTAACAGGAGGTTCTGTTGCGTTGCCTGCCTGCCACCGCGCGGCGACTTCCGTGTGTTTTGGCTATTGTCACAGGAAATACCGGCCGGCGCCGACAGCACAGACTTACCAATGGTACCGGACGACGGTCCGGGCTCGTGAATCCGCCGCCCCGACCGGTCCTCCACAGCGCCGGGCGGCCGGAAGCGCCCACAGGGCCTGGCGGCCGGGGGCGCCCCGGGGATCGGCGTCGTCAGTAGTCCAGCCCCAGGCTGGGCACCACGAGCCCGGTCTCGTACGCGTACACCACGGCCTGCACACGGTCGCGCAGGTGCAGCTTCGCGAGGATCCGCCGGACATGCGTCTTGACGGTCGCCTCCGAGAGGAAAAAACGGTGGGCGATCTCCGCGTTGGAAAGACCCTCGGCGATGGTCCGCAGCACTTCCAGCTCGCGCGGAGTCAGGTCGTCCAGCAACGGGTCGCGCTGCGGCGGGGCGGCCGGGCTGCCGCCGGGGGCCA
>NZ_JBNHGL010000420.1:0-1388 GCF_059091245.1 Arthrobacter sp. Y3225116 | reverse complement strand
GGACGCTCCGTAACCTGCCGGCCAAGGGGACCGGGCCGCGGGCGGGCGTCGGCGGCCGGGACCAGAACGCGATGGGGGACGGGCCCGCGGCCCGTCCCCCCTCGGAATCCTCAAGGGACCGCTTAGACCATTTCCCGGGTCTTGTCGTAGCGTATGACCGCCTTGGCGGTGGCGCGCTTGGTCAGCACCTGGATCACCCGCGCCACGGTGCCGGACACCACGGCGAAGGCCACCGCCGCCCGCAGGCTGTTCTCCAGGTCATCGTCGCTCTTGGGCGCATCTTTTCCGGTGACCATCTTCCAGACAAGCCCCAGCAGCTGGCTGGCTGCCAGGCCCGCGCCGATACTCACCAGTGTGCCCAAGAGCCTCAACACAACGCTCATGCCCGCTCCCTTCCGGGGCCGCAGCCCCGTCTCAACTGCTGTTCCGGTTCCCAGCCTACTGCCCGGCATCCGCCGGGGCCGTAAGCCCTCGTGCATTTTCCCGGGGTCTGCGCCCGAATGCCCCGCCGCTGCGGGCGAGTGTAGACTGGTACATGCTGCCAGACAGCATCTAGTGACGACAGGGGAGCGTCCGACCGGCCGGTGCACACCGGAGACCGGGAGGGACGCTGAGAGTGCGGACAGACCGCAGACCCTCGAACCTGCTCCGGTTAGTACCGGCGAAGGGAGTCGAGTTCTCGGGGCGCGCCGCGTGGCCGCCCTCCCCTCCTGCAACCAGGAGGATTCCATGAGTACCGTTTCGAATGCACCCGCCACACCCACCCCTGCCCGGAAGCAGCGGTACGGCTGGCGGGTCGTGGACATCGTCGTCGCCTCGGTGGTCGCCGTGGCCGTCGGCGTCATCTTCTGGGCCTGGTCGGCGGGCTGGCCGCTGATCGAGGGCCTGACCATAGCCTTCCCGCCTTCCGCCGGGCTGTACACCGGCGGCTGGCTGATGGCGGGCGTGCTGGGCGGGTTGATCATCCGCAAGCCCGGCGCCGCCATCTACTGCGAGATGCTGGCGGCGGTTGTCTCCGCGCTGCTGGGCACGAGCTTCGGCATGACCGTCCTGGTCTCCGGCCTGATCCAGGGCCTGGGCGCCGAGGTCGTCTTCCTGCTCTTCCTGTACCGCAGGTTCAATCTCGGCGTGGCGCTGCTGGCCGGCCTGGGCGCAGGCCTGGCGCTGTCGATCAGCGAGAACATCCTCTACAACATGCTGTGGGCCGCCGAATGGCAGCTCGCCTACGTGGGCTTCGCGGCCGTGTCCGGCGTGGTGATTGCCGGGCTGCTGCCGTGGCTGGCGGTCAGGGGCCTGGCGAAGACGGGCGCGCTGTCCTCCTTCGCCGCGGGACGCACGGCAGACGCCTGAGCCGTTTGATGGGAGCGCGGAGTACGACGGCGGCGCCC
>NZ_JBNHGL010000419.1:0-1397 GCF_059091245.1 Arthrobacter sp. Y3225116 | reverse complement strand
CGGCAAGGGATCCGTCTTTTGCAGTGCACGGGTCGGCAATGGCAAAATTGTGGTGTCCACGACGACTAGGTCGCGGGCCTTTTGTGTGTCCTCCTGACCGGCGCCCTCTGTTTGGTTTGGAGCCGCGACTGGGCGGTGGTCGCCGTCCTGGCTCCGGCGTTCGCCCTGTTCTCGCCCGTGCTAGCTGCAGCCGCCGCCGGGGCACTGCTGCTCTGGATCTGCGAAACGGCGTGGTGGGCGGCCGGCAAACCCTTCGCCAAGCGCCCCGATCCGCCACCCGTTGTCGGACCCTTGGCCCGGACAACTCAACCGTGAGCCCCGGCGGTATCCTCGGGCTCCCGGGGCCGCTCCCGGGCCGGCTCCCGAGGGTCGGCTCCCCCGCCCGGAACCGGTGCCGGCCAACCCCCGAAAGCGGGGTTTGGTTTGATTGGCAAAACCAAACGGAAAGGGCTAAACTTGAGGCATGCCCCCCAGCTCCCGCAAACAGCCCGATCCGGGCGTCATGATCCGCGACGCCGTGGCTCAAGTGGTGCGCTGGGCATCCCATGCGGAGACGCGTAAACAGCTGTTCGACCCGCGCGAGGTTGGCCTGACGCCCACCGACGTGGCCTTGCTCGAGTACATCGACGACAACGGCCCCGTCCGGGTCTCGGAACTGGCCTCGCAGCAGGGCGTGGACAAATCCACCATGACCCCCCAGGTCCGCCGCTTGGAGGACAAAGGGCTGGTGGACAAGCAATCCGATCCGGACGACGGCCGGGCCACCCTGCTGACGGCGTCCACCGCCGGACGGCGGATGCACCGGAACATCGGCAAGGCCGGCGCGGCCGTCGTCGATGAAATCCTGGCGGACTGGTCCGACGAAGACCGCGAAGCTTTTGCCCAACTCTTTACCCGCTTCGCCGAGCAACTGCTGCGCGGCGAAGCGTCCACCCGAAGCGACTCAGAAAGGAACACGACCGGCGATGTCATCGAAGGCTCTTGAGCAAGGTGGCAAACACGATGTGCACACGCTTTCTACACGGCTGACCGCAACCCGGCAGCTGCTGACCCAGAAAGTACGGACCGCCGGTTTGCTGTTCCCGCTGATGACCCTGGCCGGCACCGCCGTGTTCTGGTCCATCGTCTGGTTGCTGGACACCGCCCCCGTCCACGCCCTCTCCCCTGTCAACGCGTTGCTGCGGATCTACGGCACCGGCATCGCGGTGATCGCCACGATGGTCATCGTCGGCGCTTCCGTCTGGCTGATCGTCAAGCGGCTGGGCTACGCCGACAGGTTCACCGAGGTTCTGTTCGAGCATGCCGACGACATCGGGCCGGTTCCGGCCGCGTCCGGCAGCCTGTCCCCGGCGGCCGGCGGCGGCTTCGCTGCGCTGCCGTCCGCGGCTCCCCGGCTG
>NZ_JBNHGL010000418.1:0-1417 GCF_059091245.1 Arthrobacter sp. Y3225116 | reverse complement strand
GGGGGGGGGCGGGCGCGCCCGGGGCGTCCTGAGCGGCGCGGGCCGTGGCGGGTGTTCTCATGCTTCCAGCATGCCCCGCCCGGGGCCGTGGCCGGCACGTCCGTCCTGCCGACTCTCTTGTCCTCCGGCCGGTGGACAAGAGAGTCGGATCAGGATTTGCCGGCGAGCAGCTTCTCCAGCGCGATGCTGCCGTCGTACTTCGGCAGCAGCAGCCACAACACCAGGTAGGTGCCGATGCCGACGCCGGGGAAGAGGAAGACCAGCAGGGTGGCGATCCGCACCCACATCACGTCCCAGCCGAACCTGGCGGCGATGCCGCCGCAAATGCCTGCGACCCAGCGGTCGGGGCCGCGGCGGACGGGGCTGGAGCGGAGCACTCGGTAGAAGGTATCCATGGCACCATGCTTTCGTGTTCGGGAGCTGTTGTCACTGCCGGTTCGTGGTAAGCGGCCCGCGCGGGTGGCGCGGGCCGCCTTGGTTGTCGGTCCTGGCTGGAGGGTGTGGGCCTGTCGGTCTTCGGCCGGCGGTCCCGGGCTAGCGGTCCCGGTTGCGGGTGGCGCTCAGGACGCCGGCGACCACCAGGGCGATGCCGGAGCCGATCAGCAGGGCGATCATCACGTAGGCCCAGTTGAAGCTGATGTCCCACCAGGTCCCGGCGAGCACCAGCAGGCCGACGGCCACGGCGATCAAGCCCCAGATGATGGTGCCGACGCGGGGACGGCGATCCTGCTCGCGGTTCAGTTGGCTGCTCATCGGATTTCCTCCAGTTCGCTGACGGTCACGATGTCGACGTTGCTGGCCACGCCGCGGACGGCCAGGACGATCTCCGGCGCCCCGCCGTCGTCGTTGATGGTGTAGCTTCCCGGCTGCCAGAACCCGGACTGCCGGCCGCTGTCCGCGCCGGTGACGTATTCGACGTTGCCCAGTGCCATCTGCGTTTCCACCTTCACCGGGACGTCGTCGGGGATGATGACGGTGATGGAGGAGGCCACGGCGTTGACCGGGACGACGGCCGGGCCGCCGAAACGGGAACCGGAGACGGCGCGCAGGTCCACGGTGCCGTCGCCGGCCACGACGCTGTAGCCGTCACCCTGGGCCGGGGTCGCGGCCGAGGTCCAGGTGCGGCTGGAGGCGATGGCGAAGTTGGAGGCTGTCCACTGCGTTCCCGCGGAGAAGGCCAGCGCAAGGACCAGTCCCACGGCGGCCAGGAAACCGAGGACGCCGGAGGTGCGGCCGACGGCGCCCATCACCACGACGCCGATGCCGATCACGACCAGCGCCGCGGCGATGGCGACGGGCACGACATTCCGGCCCAGCTCAACGAATTCCAGCGCGTTGAGCCCCAGAACCACGCCGGCGGCCAGCATGGCGGCGCCCAGGGTCAGGGCGATGGCCGCACCCGAGGGGCCGCGGGGGG
>NZ_JBNHGL010000417.1:0-1432 GCF_059091245.1 Arthrobacter sp. Y3225116 | reverse complement strand
ACGACGGCGGGCTCCCGCGCGCGACGCCGCCGGAGCCGGCTGTGCGGCGGGCGCCGGGGCCGGAGCAGGGGCCGCCGGAGCAGGGGTGGCGGCCCTGTCGTGCCCGGCGTCAGGTTCCTGGGGCCCGGGACGCCGCCTGCGCAGCAGGAGCCCGCCGATCAGTGCAAGGTAGGCGGCTGGAACCAACCAGGCGGGGACGGCGTGCAGCACCTCAGTGAGCAACCCGTGGGCCCCGTGCGCGGCATCGATCAGCCGGTCCTCGACCTCGTGCCCCGCGGCATTCCGGACGGCGAAGAAGGCGTAGTAGGCGGTGCCGAGCCCGGCGAGCAGCAGCAGGTAGCCCTGGGCCTTTTCCAGCACGGTCCAGGCTTCGGGCCATCGTCGGCCGGCGGCGGCCCCGACCGAGGATGCGGCGGCGCACAGCAGGCCGAAAGCGGCGAGCAGGCCCAGGACGTAGGCGGCCATGCCGGCGACAGGGGCTTCCGCGCCGCCCTGTTCCCCGGCCGCGGCCAGCAATTCCGGCAGCTGCGGCGCGAGCGAGGCCAGCCCGATCACCGCACCGGCAACAGCCATCGCGCCGAGCCGGACGAATGATCCGCCTCCGGCCGCCGCTGCCTGCAACAGCCGGACCCGCCCGCCGGCCACCAGGAAGGACGCGAGCAGGACCAACAGCATCCCGGTCCCGGCCGAAATGTAGGCCAGGGTTTCGGCATGGGTCGCCGGATCACCTGCCGCCAGCAGTGCCAACGAGAACGACGTCGTGTAGCCGCCGGTCAAGACAAGCGCCGTCGCGGCGGACCGGCGCACGGCGTCAGCGGCCGTGCTGTGCCAGCTGTTGCCGGCGGCCATCAGGAGCCACGCCGGTAGCAGGAGCAGGCTGCAGGGGTTGAACAGGGCTGCCACTCCGGCGGCCAGGGCGTAGCTGCTCACTGATTCCAGCATGGGACAACAACGATCTTTCCGAGGGAAAATCGGGGACGGGTGAAACTATTCTACCGGGCGGGGTTGTGGCCTCGGGCACTACCCTGCCTGGCTTGCGGCACCCGGGCTTGCGGCCCCGGGCTTGCCGCCCCGGGCACAGCGGGTCCGGCTTGCGGCTTCGGGCACGCAAAAGCCCCGCCCGATATGACATCGGACGGGGCCCTGCTCTTGGTTGCGGGGAGAGGATTTGAACCTCTGACCTCTGGGTTATGAGCCCAGCGAGCTACCGAACTGCTCCACCCCGCGGCGCAGTGAATACATTACCGGCCGCGGGGTAGGGAAGCAAATCGGTCAGTTGCCCTCGGTCGCCTCCGGGGAAGGCTGCTCCGTTGCCCCGTCCGCTCCGCCTTCGGGGGCGGCGCCGGAGATCGCTGCCTCGGCGTCGATGGCGTCCTGCAGCGCCGCCTGGAGCCGCTCCTGGGCTTCGCCGTAGGCGGCGAAGTCGCCCTCC
>NZ_JBNHGL010000416.1:0-1443 GCF_059091245.1 Arthrobacter sp. Y3225116 | reverse complement strand
GATCGCCCGCCGGTTGCTGGGGGGTGCGGCATCGCTGCCGGCGGCCGCGCTGGTGGGTGCCCTGATCGTGCTGGCCGCCGACTTCGCCGCGGCCAACCTCATTCCGATGTATCTGACCGACGGCGCCTCGCTGCCGGTCGGGGTGGTGACGGGTGCGCTGGGTGCGCCGTTCCTGCTCTGGCTGCTGGTCACCACCAACCGCCGAGGCCAAGGAGGCTAAGTGCGCACGCTCGAATCCCGGAACCTGACGCTGGCATACGACCAGCGCACCGTCGTGCAGGACCTCACCGTCAGGCTGCCGGAGGGCAAGGTGACGATCATCGTCGGGGCGAACGCCTGCGGCAAGTCGACGCTGCTGCGCGGGCTGGCGCGGCTGCTCAAGCCGGGTGCCGGGTCCGTGCTGCTGGACGGCAAGGACATCCACCGGCAGTCCACCCGCGAGGTGGCGAAGGTGCTGGGCCTGCTGCCGCAAAGCCCGGCGGCACCCGACGGCATCACCGTCGCGGAGCTGGTGGGCCGCGGCCGGTATCCGCACCAGGGCTGGTTCCGGCAGTGGACCCGGGAGGACGACGACGCCGTCAACGCGGCCTTGGCGGCCACCGACACCCTGGAGCTGGGCGACCGGAACGTGGACGAACTCTCCGGTGGCCAGCGCCAGCGGGTCTGGATCGCGATGGCGCTGGCCCAGGAGACCGACGTGCTGCTGCTGGATGAGCCGACCACCTTCCTGGACGTGGCCCACCAGGTGGAGGTGCTGGACCTGATCACCGACCTGAACCGGCGCCGCGGCACCTCCGTGGCCATCGTGCTGCACGACCTGAACCTGGCCGCCCGCTACGCCGACCAGCTCGTGGCGATGAAGGGCGGCCGGGTGGTGGCCGAGGGCGTGCCAGCCCAGGTGGTCACCGAGGAGCTGGTGCAGACGGTGTTCGGCCTGGAATCGCGGGTGATCCCGGACCCGGTCTCCGGAACGCCGATGGTGGTTCCGGTCGGCCGCCACCACTGCGAGGCGCCCGTCCCGGCCGAAGACGGCGCCCCGCCGGCCCTGTCCACGACGGACCTCAAGCACGAAGAGCCCGCGGCGTGAGCGCGGCCGGCAGGCGCCGACAACCGCCCGGACAGGGTCCCGGTGGCGCCGGAAGGAAAACCCGGCGCGCAGCCGAAGGAACGGACAGGGAGAACGGAGCACGATGACCGCCGTAGCAACTGAAACATCCGCCGTGGTGCCGGTGCTGGCCTTCGGCGCAGCCGTCGCCCGGGTGGAGGACCTCTCGCCGAGCTACCGGCGGGTCACCTTTTGCGGGGAGTCGCTCCGCCGTTTCGGCGTGGACGGGCCGACGCTGGATCTGCGGATCAAGGTGATGATCCCGTCCACCGGGGCCGACGGGCGTCCGCTGCCGCTGCCGGCATTCGGCGGCCCCGCGCGCCCGTCCGGTCCCGGAA
>NZ_JBNHGL010000415.1:0-1444 GCF_059091245.1 Arthrobacter sp. Y3225116 | reverse complement strand
GCGTAGCGTGCCGTTCTGGCGGCCGCCTCCGGCCCCATGCCGGACCCTTCCACGGCCACCCGGCGGACCTGGACCGGGGCCAGCCCCAGCGCTTCGAGCTGCAGCCGGGCCCCCTCGGCCACCTCCGCGCTGCCCTGTTGCAGGCCATGGTCGACGACGACGGCCCCCACCCGATAGGGACGGACGCCGTTCCGGGCCGGCCGGTTGAAGAATTCCGCCGCGACGGCCAGGGCCAGCGAATCCGGCCCCCCGCTGCAGGCCACCAGCAACAGCTGCGGTTCGGCGCCCGCGGCGGTCGCTGCCGGCGGACCGAACTGTTCCAGCGCCTGGCGCAGTTGGTGCCGGGCGTCTGCCACCCGCGGATGCAACCGGGGCTTGCGCCGGTCCGCTGCAACACCGCTCATGCGCGGCTGAGGTCCATCCGGCTGACCCACAGGTCGGGGTGATGAATCTCCTCTTCGGTGGGCAGGTTTTCGGGGCGCTCCCACACCTGGTTGAAACCCTCCATGCCGATCTGCCGGGTCACCGCGCGGACGAACTTTGCCCCGTCGGAGTACTGCCGGGCCTTGGCATCGAGGCCCATGAGTTTGCGGATCCAGTTTTCCAGCGCGCCGCGGCTCTTGCCGCGCGCGTTGAAGCGTTGGCGGATGGTCTTGACCGTCGGGACCAGCGAGGAGTCGACCGCGTCCATCACCACGTTGGCGTGGCCCTCCAGCAGGCTCATCACGGCGGTCAGGTGGGAGAACACGGCCTTCTCTTCCGGCCCCTGGATGAGATCGAGGAGGGAACCCTTCAGCGCCGAACCCGGCCCCCCGCCGTCGTCCTTTCCGCTGTCCTTGGCCGCGGCGACGGCCGCCTTGACCGTCTGCTGCAGCCGCTCGCCGAGGGTGTCCGCCTTTTCCACCAGCGACGACGACAGCCCGCCGATCTGCTCCATCATGTGGTCGCGCAGCCAGGGGGCCGCGGCGAACTGCACCCGGTGGGTCTGCTCGTGCAGGCACACCCAGAGGCGGAAGTCGGCGGGCACCACATTCAGTTCCCGCTCCACGGTCACGATGTTCGGCGCCACCAGCATCAGCCGCCCGGCTGCCGGGCCGCCGGGCAACAGGGAGCAGAAGGGGTCGTACTGGCCCAGCACCTTGCTGGAGAGGAAGGAGAGGATGGCGCCCATCTGGGTGCCGGTGAGCACGCTGCCCACGGCCGTGGTGGCGTTCTTGAGCTGATCCGGGCGCTTTTCGGCGAGCGCGGCGATGGCCGGGGCCAGCATGACCTCGAAACTGCGGGCGTTGGCCCTGGACCAGGCGGCGCGGTCCACGATCAGCACCTCGGAGTCGCGCAGGTCGCGGGCGGCAACCGGGTCGCCTCGGCCTAGCCAAAGAAAAATCCCGCAGCCGGGGCGGGGTGCGGGATTTTGCCTTGCAGCTCCCCCGACTGGACTCGAACC
>NZ_JBNHGL010000414.1:0-1462 GCF_059091245.1 Arthrobacter sp. Y3225116 | reverse complement strand
GACAACGCCCGGCGCGAAGCCCCGCTGCGGACCAACCTGAACTCGCTCGCGTTTACCGCCGCCTCCCGGCTGCGCGATGCCCGGCCGCAGGCAGGCCCGGCCGCGGCGGCGGGCCGTCCCGCCGGGGTTAGCGGCTCCTCCGCCGCCCCGGAATCCGTCAGCCCCGACGTAAGGCAGCCCCGTGACTGATGCCCGATCCCTGCTGGTCCTCTCGCTCTCGCCGCTGCGCAGCGACCCGCGGGTGCTCAAGCAAATCACCCTGTTCAAGGACAAGTACCGGGTGTTCACCTGCGGCTACGGCCCCGCGCCGGACGGCGTCGCCGGGCACTTCGAGCTGGACACCGCGCTGGCCAGCTGGCCGCGCGATCCCCGGGGGCTCGCCCTGCGCCGCTACGTGGACGTGTATTGGAACATCGCCGCGGTCGCGCAGGCCCGGAAGCTGCTGCGCGGCCAGCGGTTCGACGCGGTGCTGGCCAACGACACCAACACCGTTCCGCTGGCGCTCAGCCTTGGCCCGGACCGCGGCGTCCACGCCGACCTGCACGAATTCGCGCCGAAGGAGCACTTCAACAAACCGGCCTGGCGGGCGCTGGTCGCCCCCTACGTCCGCTGGCTCTGCCGCACCTACCTGCCGGCCGTGCGCTCGGTGACCACGGTGGCGGAGGGCATCGCCGAGCAGTACACCAAGGACTTCGGCGTCTCGGCCTCCGTGGTCACCAACGCCGCCCCCTATGCGGACCGGCAGCCGCGGCCCACCGGCGCGAAGATCCGGATGATCTACAGCTCCGCGGGACAGCGCTACCGCAAGATCGAAGACATCATGGAGGCCATGCGCGGCGCGCCGGAGCACCTGGAGCTGGACCTGATCGTGATGCCCAACGAGCCGGCCTACGTCGCCGAACTCAAGGCGCTCGGCGAGGAACTGCCGCGCGTGCGGTTCCGTGAGCCCGTCCCGTACGACCGGCTGGTGGACACCGTCGCCGAATACGACGTCGCCGTCTCCATCATCCCGCCCACCAACTTCAACCTGGCGCACGCCCTGCCGAACAAGTTCTTCGAGGCCGTGCAGGCCCGCACCGGGCTGATCATCGGGCCCTCGCCGGCCATGGAGACGCTGCTGCGCCGGCACGGCCTGGGCGCCGTCACCGCCGACTTCACGCCCGCGGCCCTGGTGGAGGTGCTCAAGACCTTGACGCCGCAGCTGGTGGACGAGTGGAAGGCCAACGCGCACGCCGCCGCCCGCGAGCTGTCCTCCGAGCACCAGATCAAGGGCTGGGAGCAGGCCGTGGACAGTCTGTTCGCCCGGCAGGAGGCCTGAGCGGTGGCAGCAGAACCGCGCGTCCTGCACATCTACGACGCCGCCGACGTCGGTGCCACCCTGGTCACGTACGGCCGGCGGGCGGGGCGCCCGTGGCGGCATTTCAACGTCATCCCGCCGGAGGGCGCCCGGTCGTCGGCCGCG
>NZ_JBNHGL010000413.1:0-1485 GCF_059091245.1 Arthrobacter sp. Y3225116 | reverse complement strand
GGCCAGCTCCGCGCCGTCCACCGTCGCGCGGCCGGAGGCGTCCCGGTGCTTGGCCAGGGCGCCGGCGTCGATCCAGCGCCGCAGGGTATCGTCGCTGACCCCCAGGAAGCGCGCAGCATCCGAAATGCGTATCTGCGTCATGAAAAGCAGTATAGTTCCGCAAATGCGGAACGGGACACCTTCCGGTTGCGCCCGGTGTCGCCGCCGCCGGGGCCATCCCGCATCCGCCGCCCTCCGCCGGGTACCCTCGAGGTATGAGCGTTGATCTGGGAATGCCGCAGGTTCCCGGCGGAACCGCGTCCGCCGCGTCCCCGGCGCGCCCCGCAGGGACCGGCCCGGCGCTGGTGGACCGCTTTGGCCGGGTGGCCTCCGACCTGCGGATCTCGCTGACCGACAAGTGCAACCTCCGCTGCACCTATTGCATGCCGGCCGAAGGCTTGGACTGGCTGGCCAAGGAACAGGTCCTCAGCGACGACGAGGTGGTCCGGCTGGTCCGGATCGCCGTCGGGCGGTTGGGCGTGCGCGAACTGCGCCTGACCGGCGGCGAACCCCTGGTCCGTGCAGGGTTGGTGGACATCATCGCTGCCGTCCGCAACAACCACCCCGACCTGCCGGTGTCGCTGACCACCAACGCCCTCGGGCTGGAGAAGAAGGCGGCCGCCCTGAAGGCGGCCGGCCTGACCCGGATCAACGTCTCGCTGGACTCGCTGCACCCGGAGACGTTCGCGCAGCTGACCCGCCGCCCGTTCCTGGACCGGGTGCTCGCCGGCATCGAAGCCGCCGACGCGGCCGGCCTGGGCCTGCTGAAGATCAACGCGGTGCTGATGCGCGGAATCAACGACGCCGAGGCGCCCGCGCTGCTGGACTGGGCGGTGGAACGGGGCTACGAGCTGAGGTTCATCGAGCAGATGCCGCTGGACGCCGACCACGGCTGGACCCGGCAGAACATGCTGGCGGCCGCCGAGATCCGCGCCCTGCTGGAGTCGGACTTCCTGCTCTCCCCGGATCCGCGCGCACGCGACGGCGCCCCGGCGGAACGGTGGGAGGTACGGCGGCGGAACCGCCCCGACGTCGTCGCCGGAACCGTGGGCATCATTGCCTCCGTGACGGAACCGTTCTGCGCCGACTGCCGCCGCACCCGGGTCACGGCCGAGGGCAAGGTGCGCTCCTGCCTCTTCTCGCACGAGGAAACGGACCTGCTGGACCTCCTGCGCTCCGGCGCGGACGACGAGGCGGTGGCGGAACGGTGGCGGACTGCGATGTGGGGCAAACCCAAGGCCCACGGTATGGATCATGCGGGTTTGGGCGGCACGGACTTCGTCCAGCCGGACCGGACCATGAGTGCGATAGGCGGATAGATGATCATCCGGTATTTCGGGGCGGCGCAGGCCGCCGCCGGCGTCGAGGAGGAATCCCTGCCGCTGCCCGACGGCAGCACGCTGGAGACGGTGCTGCGCGAGGTCATCGCCCGGCACAGCCCGGCGG
>NZ_JBNHGL010000412.1:0-1497 GCF_059091245.1 Arthrobacter sp. Y3225116 | reverse complement strand
GCCGCCGCGGCGGCGGGCCGGCCGGTCAGGACCGCACGCAGGTCGTCCTCGGCGGCGATGGTCGTGATGAAGAAGAGCTCGTCGCTGCCTTCCACCACGTCGTCAGGGCTCGGCGTAATCGGCGCGTCGTCGCGCAGGATGGCCACCACCGTCGCATCCTGCGGCCAGGCGATGGAGCCGAGCCGCTGACCGATCAGCGCCGAGTCGGCGGGAACCGTAAACTCGACCATGGATGCGACGCCGCTCTGCAAGGTCAGCAGCCGGACCAGGTCCCCGATCTCCACGGCTTCCTCTACCAGGGCGGTCATCAGGCGCGGGGTGTTCACGGCAACATCCACGCCCCAGGAGTCGTCGAACATCCAGTCGTTCTTGGGGTTGTTCACGCGTCCCACCGTGCGGCCGACGCCGAACTCGCTCTTGGCCAGCAGCGAGACCACGAGGTTGACCTTGTCGTCACCGGTGGCCGAGACCACCACGTCGGCTTCTTCCAGCCGGGCCTCACGCAGGGTGGTGATCTCGCACGCGTCGCCGATCAGCCAGCGCGCGCCCTTCAGCCCGCTGCGGCCGATCACCTCGGGCTTCGGATCAATCAGCAGGATGTCGTGGTTGTTCGAGAGCAGCTCCCGCGCAATCGACGATCCGACGCTGCCGGCGCCGGCAATGACCACCCTCATTCGGACTCCTCCACGGGGGGCTTGGACAGGATCCTGTCGATTTCGAAGGTCGAATCCACCGCCATCATGGCGTGGACTATGTCGCCCTTTTGGTAGCGGGTGCCGCGGCCGGGCAGGATTCCCTCGCCGAAACGGGTCAGGTAGGCCACCCGGGCGCCGGAGGCGGCTTCGATCTCGGCCAGTTCCCGGCCCACCCAGCCGTCGTCCAGTTGCACCTCACCCAGGATCAGGCGGCCGGAGGCCTCGCGGAAGTCGCCCTTGATGCCCTGTTCGGGCAGGATCCGCCGCAGCACCTGATCGGCGCTCCAGCGCACCGCGGCCACCGTGGGGATGCCGAGCCGCTGGTAGATCTCGGCGCGGCCGGGATCGTAGATGCGGGCCACCACATGCGGGACGTGGAAGGTTTCGCGGGCCACCCGGGTGGCGAGGATGTTGGAGTTATCGCCGCTGGAAACGGCAGCGAAGGCGTAGGCGTTCTCGATGTCTGCGTGCCGCAGGGTGTCGCGGTCGAACCCTACGCCGGTGACCTTACGGCCGGTGAACCCCGAGCGCAGCCGGCGGAACGCCCGGTCGTCCTGGTCGATAATGGCCACGCTGTGCCCCGAGTCCTCCAGGGTGTGGGCCAGCGTCACGCCTACGCGCCCGCAGCCCATGATCACAAAGTGCGCCATCCACGTCCTTCCGGCACCCGCTGTAACGCGGGAATCAAATGTACTGCAACCATAACGCTGAACCGGTCCATCGATGCCATGACCGGGGGGTTCGAAACGGCGCCGGCGGCCGCGCGCCGGCCGCGACGGCCTACCCGGCCACGCCCCGGTCC
>NZ_JBNHGL010000411.1:0-1519 GCF_059091245.1 Arthrobacter sp. Y3225116 | reverse complement strand
GAAGATCCAGGCGCCGGCCGTCGGCCTCCGCCGCGGCGGCCTCAGCGGCAGCGGGATCTGGCTTGACGTGGCGCAGCAACCGCCGGCCCAAGTCGCTGCGCCGTCTGGGCGGCTGTCCTCCCTCATTCTGGTCCGGCCTGACGACAGAAGGACGTCGGGCCGCATCCGCGTACCGCTGCCAGCGCGGCGGCCGGCTCATACCGACACCAGCTCCACCAACGACTCCAGCATGACCGGCCCGATGCCGGGCACTGCATCAAGATCCGACGGCTGCCCGTACGGGCCGTGCTGCTCGCGGAACTCGACAATCCGCGCGGCCAGAACCGGTCCGACCCGGGGCAGCTCGAGGAGCTCCTCGGCCGTCGCCGTATTGATGTTGATCTTGGCAGCCGGACCCTCACCGGCACCGCCACCGCCGGGTTCGGCTTCCCCGCCGCCGGAGCCCCCACCGGCACCGCCACCTCCCGAACCGACCGCCGGTTGTGGCGGCCCGGGCGCATCCGGCGTCGGCACATAGACCTGCTGTCCGTCGGTCAACGGCGCCGCGAGGTTCAGCGCCTCGAGCTGCGCCTTCTTCGTGGCACCCCCGGCCGCGTCAATGGCCTCGAACACCCTTGAGCCGTCGGCCAGCTGGACGATCCCCGGCGAGGCAACGGCCCCGGCCACATGGACGATGATGTCGAGGCCGCCGCCTGACGGTTTATCCCCGGTCTCCGTACCGTCCTCGCCGGCGGCAGAGGGCGGGGCCTCGGGCTTCCCGTTCGTAACCTCGTCCGCAGGCGGACGGGCAGCCGGCGCGGACGCCAGCGGGATGCTCTCCAAGATAGGAGCAGTCGAGCGGCTTACATCGGCGGTGGCCAGCGAAACAAGTCCGTAGCCGAGGCACAGCCCGGCCACCACGAATGCGGCCCCGAGGGCTATGCGGAAGCGCGGAGTTCGCCGCGGCCGCGACGCAATGCCGCCGCGGGCGGTTGACGGAAGCCAGCGGTGTCGGCCCATGCTGCAAGACTAGGTCGGCGGTGCTGCGGCCCCGCTCGTGCAGCAAACCCTCGTGGACAGCGGCTCCGGCGGCGCCGTCTGTGGAGGAAAGGAATACGCAGCCTCGGGATGGCCTCTGCAGTCCGAAGACCTCCGCGACGTTGCGGCGCCTGAGATTCTGGCGCTAGGGCTGAAAGGATGCGGAGTTGACATGCACGACGACTCCCGTGGGATAGGTTCAAGGCAAGAAGAAGGCGTGGCCCTCTGGGCCAGGAACACTGGGAGTGAGTATTGACGACAGCATGGGTAGTCCACCAGGGCACGGGCGGCAGGAACGCAGACGCAATGATCGAAGCTGGCTACATGGGTGTCGACTTCATCGGTGACTATGACATCAAGCCCCACCTTGGCCGCGGGGCCGAGTCCTTTAGAAGTGCGATGAACGGGACTGCCCCGGCTTTTGTTGACTCGGGGTTTTAGGCCGCGGTGAGTGCGGACCGGTTGATTGTTTCATATTCGATGGGCGTGAGTTTCCCCAGCC
>NZ_JBNHGL010000410.1:0-1528 GCF_059091245.1 Arthrobacter sp. Y3225116 | reverse complement strand
GCGGGCGGCCGGGCGCGACCAGGGCGCCGGACGGGATTGCGGACAACCTACGGGACGAACGGGAGAACATGACGACGACGACGGCGGTGCGCGCCCCGGTGCCCTACTGGGTGTATCCGCTGGCTGCGGCCGGCGCCGTCTTCGTCCTGCTGCCGCTGGCCGGGATGGCCGCGCGCGTGAACTGGCTGGAGTTTCCACGGCTCGTGACCTCCGAGCCGGCGCTGGCCGCGCTGGGCCTGAGCCTGCGGACTGCCGCCACCAGCACGGCCTTGTGCATCGTGCTGGGCGTCCCGATGGCGCTCGTGCTGGCGCGCAGCAGTTTCCCCGGCCAGCAGGTCGTCCGGTCGCTGGTGCTCTTGCCCCTGGTGCTGCCGCCCGTCGTCGGCGGCCTGGCCCTGCTGTATACGTTCGGGCGCCGCGGGCTGCTCGGCGGCACCTTCGAAATGATCGGCCTCGAGATCGCGTTCTCCACCACCGCCGTGGTGCTCGCGCAGTCCTTCGTGGCGCTGCCGTTCCTCGTGTTAAGCCTGGAAGGTGCGCTGCGCACGGCGGGCACCAGGTATGAAACGGTCGCGGCAACGCTGGGCGCCCGGCCGTCCCGCGTCCTGCGCACGGTGACCCTGCCGCTGGTGCTGCCCGGGCTGCTCTCCGGGGCGGTGCTGTCCTTTGCCCGGTGCCTGGGCGAGTTCGGAGCCACGCTGACTTTTGCCGGAAGCCTGGAGGGAGTCACGCGCACGCTCCCGCTGGAGATCTACCTGCAGCGGGAAACCGATGCCGATGCCGCGGTGGCGCTGTCGCTCGTGCTGGTGGTGGTCGCCGTCGCGGTGGTGATGCTGGTCCACCGCAGGAGCGGTCCGGGCCGGGCGGCGGGTCTCCCATGAGCCTGGAACTGACGGCGCGGCTGCCGTCCCGCGGCTTCGAGGCCGACTTCAGCGTCGCGGACGGAGAAACCGTCGCCGTGCTCGGCCCGAACGGGGCCGGCAAGTCGACCCTGCTGGGTTTGGTTGCCGGGCTGCTGCGCCCCGCCTGGGGCCGGGCGGAACTGGACGGCAAGGTCCTGTTCAGCGCCGGGCAGCCGCAGCCGGACCGCTGGGTGCCTGCCCATGCCCGCGGCGTCGGCCTGCTGGCGCAGGAGCCGCTGTTGTTTCCGCACCTGGGCGTCGAGGCTAACGTTGCCTACGGGCTGCGCAGCCGGGGAGCCTCCCGGGTTGATGCCCGCAGGGCAGCCCGGCATTGGCTGGCGGAAGTGGAAGCCTCCGGGCTGGCCGACCGCCGGCCGGGAGAGCTGTCCGGGGGCCAGGCGCAGCGCGTAGCGGTAGCCCGTGCGCTGGCGGCCGACCCCTCGCTGCTGCTGTTGGACGAGCCGATGTCCGCCCTCGATATCACGGCGGCCCCGGCCCTGCGCAGGCTGCTCCGCCGGGTGCTGGCGGGGCGGAGCGCCGTCGTTTCCGGTTAACGGTCTCCATGGTGGAGGTCTTCGACACAGTGCCGCGCAGCGGCAGCTTGGGGGAGACGTGGAAGGACACGG
>NZ_JBNHGL010000409.1:0-1547 GCF_059091245.1 Arthrobacter sp. Y3225116 | reverse complement strand
AGGCGGGCCCGGCGGGCGAAGCCGGTTCGACGGCGGAAGCCGGGCCGGCGACGGGAGTGGGGCCGGCGGCAGCAGGTGACGCGGGCGCGGCCGCGGAGAGCCCGGATGCAGCAGTAGTTGCACGGCGCGATCCCGCCGACCAGCTGCCGGCAGCGGGCTCGCGGACCGTCCGCTTCGAACCGTACGTTCCCCTGGCCGTGCCCTCCCGCAACCGTTCCGCCGCCGGACTCGACGACTGAACCCGGCGGGGGCATCCGCGCCGGTTCAGGCGTGCCCGGTGCTCGCGTAAGGTGGTGCCTGTGACTGAGCCTGAATACTCCGAAGACACCGCAGCCGACCTCGACGTCGACATCCGCAGCCTGCCGAAGGTTTCGCTGCACGACCACCTGGACGGCGGACTGCGCCCGGCCACGATCATTGAACTTGCCGCCGCCGAGGGCCACGAGTTGCCCTCCACCGACCCGGTGGCGCTCGGGGAGTGGTTCCGCGAATCGGCGGATTCCGGCTCGCTGGTCCGCTACCTGGAAACCTTTGACCACACCATCGCCGTGATGCAGACCAAGGACGGCCTGTTCCGCGTGGCCCGCGAATTCGTCGAGGACCTGGCCGACGACGGCGTGGTCTACGGCGAGGTCCGCTGGGCGCCCGAACAGCACCTGACCAAGGGCCTGACCCTGGACGAGGCGGTAGAGGCCGTCCAGGCAGGCCTGGACGCCGGCGTGGCCGCCGTGGAAGCCAGCGGCCGCCCCATCCAGGTGGGCCAGCTGGTCACCGCCATGCGGCATGCCGACCGCTCGCAGGAGATCGCAGAACTCGCCGTCCGCCACCGCGACCGGGGCGTCGTCGGATTCGACATCGCCGGTGCCGAGGACGGCTTCCCGCCCTCGCGCTTCAAGGACGCCTTCACCTACCTGGCCGAACAGCAGTTCCCGGTGACGATCCACGCCGGCGAGGCGGCCGGGGTGGACAGCATCGTGGACGCGCTGGTCAGCGGCCGCGCGCTGCGGCTGGGCCACGGCGTCCGGATCGCCGAGGACATCCAGGTGGACTTCGGGCCCGACGACGAGGACGGCGAAGAGGTCGGCATGGTCACGCTGGGCCGGGTCGCCTCGTGGGTCCGCGACCGGGGCATCCCGCTCGAGTGCAGCCCGTCATCGAACCTGCAGACCGGCGCGATCTCCGTCTTCGGCGAGGATATCCACTCCCACCCGTTCGACCTGCTCTACCAGACCGGGTTCAAGGTCACGATCAACACCGACAACCGGCTGATGAGCGGAGTCACGCTCACCGACGAATACGAGTTGCTGGTGGAAACCTTCGACTACGACCTGGACGACCTGCTGGAGATCACCCTCAACGCGGCCGAGGCCGCTTTCCTGCCGCTGGAAGAGCGTGAGGCGCTCGTCGAGTTCATCGGCGAGGGCTTCAACAGCCAGCTGGGCTGACGCCGCGATGCCTCACGCCGGACACTCCTGTGAACCGGGGCGGCTCCCGGACGCCCCCGCCGAGTCCGGCCGGGGGGAGCTCCCGGACGCCCCCACGGCTGA
>NZ_JBNHGL010000408.1:0-1576 GCF_059091245.1 Arthrobacter sp. Y3225116 | reverse complement strand
GGGCGGCCGCCGGTGGCTCATCGCCGCGGATGGCGGCAAGCGTCGCGGCCAGATCGTCCGGCTTGACCAGCACGTCGCGTGCCTTCGAGCCCTCGGACGGGCCGACCACGCCCCTGGACTCCAGCAGGTCCATCAGGCGGCCGGCCTTGGCGAAGCCCACGCGCAGCTTCCGCTGCAGCATCGACGTCGAGCCGAACTGCGTGGTGACCACGAGTTCGGTCGCCTGCAGCAGCACGTCCAGGTCGTCGCCGATGTCGTCGTCGATCTGCTTCTTCGGCGCCTCGACGGCGACGTCATCCCGGTAGACGGCCTGCAGCTGTCCCTTGACGTGTTCCACGACCTTATGGATTTCCGATTCGGAGACCCAGGCGCCCTGGACGCGGATGGGCTTGTTGGCGCCCATCGGCAGGAACAAGGCGTCGCCCTGGCCGATGAGCTTCTCCGCGCCGGGCTGGTCGAGCACCACGCGGGAGTCGGTCACCGACGAGGTGGCGAACGCCATCCGCGACGGCACGTTGGCCTTGATCAGGCCGGTCACCACGTCCACCGACGGCCGCTGGGTGGCCAGCACCAGGTGGATGCCGGCGGCGCGGGCGAGCTGGGTGATGCGGACGATGGAGTCCTCGACGTCCCGCGGGGCGACCATCATCAGGTCGGCGAGCTCGTCCACGATCACCAGCAGGTACGGGTAGGGCTTGATCACGCGCTTGGACCCGGCCGGCGGCACAACCTTCCCGTTGCGCACGGCCTTGTTGAAATCGTCGATGTGCTTGTAGCCGAAGTTGGCCAGGTCGTCGTAGCGCGTGTCCATCTCCCGGACCACCCACTGCAGCGCCTCGGCCGCCTTCTTCGGATTGGTGATGATCGGCGTGATCAGGTGCGGCACGCCCTCGTACGCGGTCAGTTCCACGCGCTTGGGGTCCACCATGACCATCCGCACCTCGTCCGGCGTCGAGCGCATCAGGATCGAGGTGATCATCGAGTTCACGAACGAAGACTTGCCCGCGCCAGTAGCGCCCGCGACGAGCAGGTGCGGCATCTTGGCCAGGTTGGCCAGCACGAACCCGCCCTCCACGTCCTTGCCCACGCCCATGACCATCGGGTGCTCGGTCTTGCGGGCGTTGTTCGACCTGAGCACGTCGCCCAGGGAGACCGTTTCCCGGTCGGTGTTCGGGATCTCGATGCCGATGGCCGATTTGCCGGGAATCGGCGAGAGGATGCGCACGTCCGAGCTGGCCACGGCGTAGGAGATGTTCTTGGACAGCGCGGTGACACGTTCGACCTTGGTGCCCGGCGCCAGCTCGATTTCGTACCGGGTCACCGTCGGGCCGCGGGAGAAGCCGGTGACCTTCGCGTCGACCTTGAACTGGTCCAGCGTCTCGGTCAGCGCCTTGACGACGGCGTCGTTGGCCTCCGAGCGTTCCTTCGAGGGCGGGCCAGGCGGCAGGAAATCCGAGGGCGGCAGGGTGTAGGCGACGTCGCCGGCCAGCTGCAACTGCTCGGTGCGCTGCGGGATCGGGGTGGTCGGCGGCTGCGGCTGGACCGGGGTGGACGGGACGATGGGGGCCGCGGCCGC
>NZ_JBNHGL010000407.1:0-1584 GCF_059091245.1 Arthrobacter sp. Y3225116 | reverse complement strand
GTCCGCGGCGGTGGAGGCGTTGACCCGGTTGGCCGGGTATTCGCTGGAGTACGCCGAGCAGCCGGTCGCCGACATCGCCGGGCTGCGGGCCGTGCGAACCGAGCTGCGGCGGCGCGGGATCGCCACCCCGATCGCGGCCGACGAAAGCGTGCGCAAGGCCGCCGACCCCCTGCGGGTGGCCCGCGAAGACGCAGCCGACCTGATCGTGGTCAAGGTGCAGCCCCTCGGGGGCGTGCGGCGGGCGCTGGAGATCGTCGCCCAAGCCGGGCTCCCCGCCGTCGTGAGTTCCGCCCTGGACTCCTCCGTGGGGATCCGTGCCGGCGTGGCCTTGGCGGCGGCGCTGCCGGAACTTCCGTATGCCTGCGGATTGGCGACGGTGTCCCTGATGGCCGCGGACGTGGCGGCGGAACCGCTGGTGCCGGTGGCCGGCAGCCTCCCGGTGCGCGACGTCGTGCCCGACCCGGACCTGCTGGACCGTCTCGCTGCACCCGAGGACCGGCGGCAGTGGTGGCTGGAGCGGCTGACGCGGACGTATCGACTGCTGGAGCGGTGATTTAGGGGCGGGGAAACGGCAGCCGGCGCGGACGCTCGACGGCCGGGGACGGTTGGCCCGCATGTACCGCGGCGGGGGACGTGCCGAAAGGGCAGGGGGGATGGCTAAGCCATCGACCTCGCCTGCGGGACCGCTGGGACTGTGAAGCGCCTGTGCCCCGGACGTGCTTCGGGGCTGCGGGAAGCAGCCCCTACAGCAAGCTCAGGTGGCGAGGCCCGGTTACGCATGCCCTGCCGCTCGAGGCTGCATCCGCGGCTCAAACGTGCGGTGAGCCCTGTCTGGCCTTGCCGATTCCCTTGCACCGCTGGCATGAGAACGAGGCCCTAAACTGTCGGAGGCAGTCGGTAGCGTGTGGATATGGAGGGCGAGGGCGACGAGCTTCGGTTCCCGGTTCCGGGAAAGGGACTGGTGATGGACCTTGGCGTGCCCTCGCGTCCGGACAGTTCCCTGTTGGAAGCGCTGCTGCAGCACGCATTGGCAGAAGCGTTGCTCCGCCGGTATGGCATCGGCCCTGATCGCGCGGGATCAATTTCGGCGGCCGCTGACCTTAGCGCCCCTAACACGGTCGACTCCGCCAGCTCTGCAGAGATTCCTTCGCCACCGGAAGCCACCGATGGCGAGCAGCCAGCCATGCCCGAGGACGCCGAAAGCATGCCCGTGGTGCCCGAGGGCGGGGTGGGGGTGCCTGCCGTGCTGGCCGGTTTGTTGGCCGTGGTGGAGCCGGCGGAACTGGATGACGTGCAGACCATGGATTATCTTTTGGCTGCGGCGCGGGTGGAGGCGTGGGTGCAGTCGTGCCGGGTGAAGGCGTTGGATCGCTTCGCCCGGCTGCGTCCCGGGATGGGCGGGGACCGCGATCCGGAAGGCTTTTCCCGCTTCGCGCACCAGGAGATCTCGGCGCATCTGTGCACCGGTGATGCCGCGGCGCGGGCCATATTGGCCGATGCCCGGCAGATCTGCGCGCACCTGCCGGGCACTCTCGAGGCGATGGGCCGCGGCAGTCATGGTTGTCCTCTCATCGGCTGCATGCT
>NZ_JBNHGL010000406.1:0-1617 GCF_059091245.1 Arthrobacter sp. Y3225116 | reverse complement strand
TTCGGAGCCGGCCGCGGCTGCCCACCGCGGCCCTGCCGCCGCGGACCCACCGGCCGGGTTCGACGGCGGGAACCACAGCGGCGGAGACCGCGACGGCTTCGACCCTGACGGCGGCGACCACGACGGGCAGACGCTGATGCGCAGCGACCTGCCCGAGGTTCCGGCCGCACCTGCACCCGAGGCGGCGCCGTCGCCAGCGCCGAGCACCGCCCCCATGGTGCTGGCCCGGATGTGCGGGCTCGGCCACGCCAATCCACCGACCAGTTCGGCGTGTTCCGGGTGCGGCGGGCCGTTGGACGGCGAGGCCCGGGAGGTGCAGCGGCCAGCGCTGGGGCACCTGCGGTTGTCCACCGGCGAAGTGGTGGAACTGGACAGGCCCGTGATCGTCGGACGGCAGCCTTCCGCGAACCGGGTCCAGGGCAGGGTGATGCCGCGGCTGGTGCCGGTGCACAGCGCCAGCGGGGACATTTCGCGCTCGCACGTGGAAGTCCGGCTGGAAGGGTGGCACGTCATCCTCGCCGACCTGAACTCCACCAACGGGACCTTGCTCCTGCGCGGCCAGCAGGCGCCCCGGCGACTGGGCCACGGCGAGGCGGTCATGCTGCTGGACGGCGACATCGCGGACCTGGGCGACGGCATCTCCCTGCGCTTTGAGGACCTGCCGTGAGCGTGAAGCGCCCGCCCGCACCGCCGCCCGCCATCGACGGGTACCGCTACGTCAGGCTGCTCGGCTCCGGCGGTTTCTCCGATGTCTATTTGTACGAACAGGATCGGCCCAGGCGCCGTGTTGCGGTCAAGGTACTGCTGTCCGGGCATAAGACCGAGGACGCCCGCCGCCGCTTCGAATCCGAAGCGAACCTCATGGCGCAGCTGTCCACGCATCCGTTCATCGTCACGATCTACGAGGCCAATCTCACCGCCGACGGACATTCCTACCTGGCGATGGAGTACTGCTCGCGTCCCAGCTTGGACGTCCGGTACCGCAACGGTCCGCTGGGGGTGGACGAAGTGCTGGCCCTCGGAATCCAGGTGGCCTCGGCCGTGGAAACCGCGCACCGGGCGGGAATCGCGCACCGCGACATCAAACCCGCCAACATCCTGGTCACCGATTACAACCGTCCGGCCCTGACCGACTTCGGCATTTCCTCGAGCACCGACGGCGGGGATGGCGACACCGGCATGTCCATACCGTGGTCGCCGCCGGAAGCATTCCGGGGCGATGCCGGCAACGGCACCCGCAGCGACATCTGGTCCCTGGGCGCCACGATCTATACGCTGCTGGCCGGCCAATCCCCGTTCATCCAGCCCGGCGGAAACAACTCCCAGCGGGACCTGATGGACCGCATTGCCCATGCGCCGCTGCCGCCGCTGCGCCGTGCCGACGTGCCCGCATCACTGCAACTGGCCCTGGCGACGGCGATGGCCAAGTCGCCGGGGTCGCGGTTCACTTCCGCCTATGCCTTCGCCCTGTCCCTGCAGCGGGTGCAGGCGGAATTGAACCTTTCCGTGACGCCGTTCGAGGTGCCCAGGAAGCGCGACACCTCCCGTTCCAGCTGCAGGTGGAGGTCCTGCGTGCCGCAGATAAAGCGCACGCTGGCCATGCCGAACCCGCGGTCG
>NZ_JBNHGL010000405.1:0-1619 GCF_059091245.1 Arthrobacter sp. Y3225116 | reverse complement strand
CCCCGCTCGACACCGCCTCGCCCATCGACTGGCTGGCCGCCCACGCGCTGCTGGTGCCCATCGACGCATCGCACGTGGAGCTCCCCCGGCCGGTGGGCCTGGCGGTGCGCGGCGGCGCCATGGCTGACCCTTGGCACACGCGGCCGCCGGAGGTTGCAGCCCGGCTGGTTCGGAATTCGCTGCGTGACAACGCGGCCTTCTCCGCCGCGGCCGAGACGCTGCGGCTGGTCACCGAACTGTTGGAACAGATACGCCGGGGCCCGGTGGCCACCCTGCGGGCCGGCGGCGTGGGGGTCCGCGAAGTCCGGCGGCTGGCCGAGGCGTTGCGGATCGAACCGGGCATGACCAGCTGGCTGCTGGAGCTGTCCGCCGCCGCCGGCCTGGTCGTCCTGGACGTGGATACCTCCCGCTGGGTGGTCCCTGCGAGTGCCACGTTCGGCTCCCTGGAGCGCCGGGACCAATGGCAGCTGCTGGTCGCGTCCTGGCTGCAACTGGACCGGGCGCCGTCATTGGTGGGCGGGCGGACGCCATCGGACACCGCCATCAATGCGCTGGCAGCCGAGGCATCGCGGCCCGACGCACCCGCAGTCCGGCGCCACGTGCTCGAGGCACTGGACGAACTCTGCGCTGCGGCCGATCCCGCCGGCGGCCAAGCGGGGCACGGCACCGCGGAGGATGCGGCTGATTCCGCCGTCGGACAAGCGGGACAGGGCCCCCCGGAGCAGGGTGGAGCGACCAGCGGCAGCACGCCGGCGCCCTCGCCGGAAGCGGTTACCGCCTACCTGGTCTGGCGGCGGCCCCGGCAGCAGCGCCGGTTCAAGCGGCTGGTCCCGGGCATCCTGACCGAGGCCGCGCGGCTGGGTCTCACCGGCTCCGGCGCGCTGACCGATCTGGGGCGGGCCACGGCCCAGGACCGGCTGGCCGACGCCGCCGCGCTGCTGGCGGAGCAGCTGCCGGCACCGCTGGACCAATTCATGCTGCAGGCGGACCTGACGGCCGTTGCTCCCGGGTATCTGGCCCCGGATATCGCCGCCGACCTGTCCCTGCTGTCCGACGCCGAAGGCCAGGGCCCGGCGGCCATCTACCGCTTCTCGGCCGACAGCATCAGGCGCGCCCTGGACGCCGGCCGGGATGCCGCCGGAATCCTCGGCTTCCTGACCCGGCATTCGGCCACCGGCGTGCCGCAGCCGCTGGAGTACCTGGTGGAGGACACCGCTTCCCGGCACGGCGCGCTGCGGGTGGGATCGGCCGCGGGTTTCCTGCGCAGCGACGACGAAGATGCCCTGACGGACCTCCTCGCCGACCCGCGCACGGCCCGCCTGGGCCTGCGCCGGCTGGCCCCTACCGTGCTGGTGTCGCGGGCCGGTTCCCGCGACCTGCTCGCCTCCCTGCGCCAGCTCGGTTATGCGCCGGCTCCGGAGGCCGACGACGGCGTGGCCCTGGGCGGCGGGGCAGGCAGCCGCGGCGGCAGCACTTCCGCTGACAGCACCCCGACCGACGGTGCCGCGGCGGCGCAGGCCGGCCGCGCGCCGTCGTCGTTCCCAGTCAGGACGAACCCCTGGGAACTCAGCGCCGAGGACACCGATGCCCAGCTGGCGATGCTGCGGAGCAGCGGCGTT
>NZ_JBNHGL010000404.1:0-1643 GCF_059091245.1 Arthrobacter sp. Y3225116 | reverse complement strand
AAGGTCGCCTCGTCGGCGGCCTCGCCGGCGGCCAGCGTCCAGTTGGCGGGGTCGTCGCCGTCGGCGTCGATCCGGTCCGAAGCCTGCAGCAGCATGCCGCCGGAGACCTGCTTGTACTCGACCGTGTCCCGGGCAAAGCCCTCCGGCAGGACGAGCAGCCGGATGTTCTTCTTCTTCGACAGGATCTCGACGGCCTCGGGTTCGAAGCCCGGGGCGACAACCACCTCGGTGAAGATGTCCTTGACGGTAGTGGCCATGCCGGCGGTCACCGTCCGGTTTGCGGCGATGACGCCGCCGAACGCGGACACGGGGTCGGTCGCGTGGGCCTTTGCATGCGCATCCGCGATGGGATCCGCGGCGCCCGGGGACGCGACGGCGATGCCGCAGGGGTTGGCGTGCTTGACCACCGCGACGGCCGGCTCGGCGAAGTCGAAGGCCGCGCGCACGGCGGCGTCGGCGTCGACGTAGTTGTTGAAGCTCATGGCCTTGCCGTGCAACTGCTCGGCCTGCGCGATGCCCGGCGCTGCGCCGGTTTCCGCATACAGCGCGGCGGCCTGGTGCGGGTTCTCGCCGTAGCGCAGCGACTCGGAGCGCTCCAGCGCCAGGCCGGCGTACGGCGGGAACACCGGCGCCGCCTCGACGGCCTCGGCGTCGTCGCCGAACTGCTCGGCGGTCCACCTGGCCACGGCGGTGTCATAGGCGGCGGTGTGGGCGAAGGCCAAGGACGCCAGCCGGCGGCGGGTCTTCAGGTCGAATCCCCCGGAGTTCGCCGCCTCCACCACGTCCGCGTACGTGGCGGGATCCACGACGACCGCCACCGACGGATGGTTCTTCGCTGCGGCCCGCACCATCGAAGGGCCGCCGATGTCGATCTGCTCCACGACCTCGTCCTGGCTGGCGCCGGACCGCACGGTCTGCACGAACGGGTAGAGGTTGACCACCACGAGGTCAAAGGGCTCGATCTCGAGGTCGGTGAGCTGCCGGACGTGGTCATCGAGGCGGCGGTCGGCCAGGATGCCGGCGTGAATGCGCGGGTGCAGCGTCTTGACCCGGCCGTCCAGGCACTCGGGGAAACCGGTGATCTCGGAAACCTCGGTGACCGGGATGCCCGCGGCGGCGATCTTCTTGGCCGTCGAGCCGGTGGAAACGATGCCGACCCCGGCGCTGTGCAGCCCTTCCGCCAGCTCCTCCAGCCCGGTCTTGTCGTACACCGAGATCAACGCGCGGCGGATGGGAACACGGTCAAGCTGCTTCAGGCTCACACAAATCTCCAAGGAAGAATGGATTCGGGGATGCTCCAAGTCTAGCGCCGGGCCTCTGCCGGGCACCGAGTGTGAAGCGGATCCGCGGTGTGGGTAACCTCATGGGGGACACAAAGGAGAACAGCACAACATGTCGGCACCGATGACTGAGGACGCGGCACTGCGGATCGGTCGTTTTTCGCTCGTGGTCTGGCTGCTGGGTCTCCTGGTCCTGTGCGGCGCGCTCGGCTTCGCCGTCCCCCGGCTGCTGCCGCACCTTTTCACCGCCGCGGCCGCCCCCGGTGATGACCCCAGTCCGGCGGCCGAACCGGCGGCAGGGAACGGTCCGGATCCGGCGCCCGGCGCCGGGGAAGCGACCGGCACGGCGTCGGCGGCGGCCGG
>NZ_JBNHGL010000403.1:0-1644 GCF_059091245.1 Arthrobacter sp. Y3225116 | reverse complement strand
CAGCCCGCCCGCCTAGCCAGCTCCCCAGCCGCCCGCGGCAACCGCCGCCGCACCCGGCCCCAAACCCACAGTCCGCCCCGGAACTCCCGACCTGACCCCTGCCCAACAACGGAGAACACCATGTCATCGGTCAACAGCACCATCCAGCTGATCACCCGCGAGGAAGCCCTTGCCGGCTCCCGCGCGCCCGCCGCCTCCACCTGCACGGCCGATCTGGCCAAGGGGCCGTGGGCCTTCGACACCGCCGCGGGCAGCGGTGCCTGGGCTCCCTCCTACGGGCCGGGCGCGTCGATGGCCGACCCGGCGCCGGCCGCCACCCCGCGGCAGGGCGAAATCCCGGCCGAATACCGGCTGGCCGGCGACGCGGAGCTCGAGGAGCGGATCCTGGCCGCCAAGGCAAAGCTGGGCGACAAGCTGGTCATCCTCGGCCACTTCTACCAGCGCGACGAAGTGGTCAAGTACGCCGATTTCGTGGGCGACTCGTTCCAGCTGGCGCGGGCCGCCAAGGAAAAGCCGGAGGCCGAAGTCATCGTGTTCTGCGGCGTGCACTTCATGGCGGAAACCGCCGACATGCTCTCCGGAGAAGACCAGGCCGTGGTCCTGCCGAACCTGGCCGCCGGCTGCTCCATGGCGGACATGGCGGACATCGACTCGGTGCAGGCCTGCTGGGACCAGCTGGCCGGCGTACTCGGCAGCGGTCCGGACGCGGACGGCAAGGTCCCGGTCATCCCGGTCACCTACATGAACTCGTCGGCCGCGCTCAAGGGGTTCTGCGGAGAAAACGGCGGGATCGTCTGCACCTCCTCCAACGCCGAAACCGTGCTGGAGTGGGCCTTCGAGCGCGCCCACCGGGTCCTGTTCTTCCCCGACCAGCACCTGGGCCGCAACACGGCCAAGGCCATGGGCGTGCCGCTGGAGCAGATGCCCATGTGGAATCCGCGCCAGCCCCTGGGCGGCAACGACGAGGCGACGCTGCAGGAATCCCGCGTGATCCTCTGGCACGGATTCTGCTCCGTGCACAAGCGCTTCACCGTGGACCAGATCGAGAAGGCACGCGCCGACTACCCGGGCGTCCGGGTGATCGTGCACCCGGAATGCCCCATGCCGGTGGTGGACGCCGCGGACGAGTCCGGTTCCACCGACTACATCCGCAAGGCCGTGGCCGCCGCCACCGAGCCGACCGTCTTCGCGATCGGCACCGAGATCAACATGGTCAACCGGCTGGCCGCCGAGTACCCGCAGCACACCATCTTCTGCCTCGACCCGGTGATCTGCCCGTGTTCGACGATGTACCGGATCCACCCGGGCTACCTGGCCTGGGTGCTGGAAGCCTACGCCGGCACCGGCCAACTGCCCGGCGGCGAAGTCCTCAACCGGATCACCGTGCCCGATGCGGTGGCCGTCCCCGCCCGCGTGGCGCTGGAACGGATGCTGGCAGCCAAGCCGTGAACCGCGAACCGGTCCGGCGCGTGGCGGTGGTAGGGTCCGGCATCGCCGGGCTCTACGCCGCCGCGCTCGCCGCGGAACGCCCGGACACTGCCGTCACCCTGATCACCAAGGGCAGGCTGGCCGAGTCCAACACCTGGCACGCCCAGGGCGGGATCACCGCGGTCACCGCGCAGGGCGCCGCGGCCGGGGACTCCG
>NZ_JBNHGL010000402.1:0-1647 GCF_059091245.1 Arthrobacter sp. Y3225116 | reverse complement strand
GGCCGCCAGGCCGTCCGCCGGCCGCCAGGCCGTCCGCCAGCCCGACGCCGACGGCCGCGCTAGCCCGTATTCCGCAAGCCCGCGGCAATGCCGTTCACGGTGATCAGCATGGCCCGCTGCAGTGCTTCGTCCGGCTCCGACGTCCGGATGCGGCGCAGCAATTCCACCTGCATGTACGAGATTGGGTCCAGGTACTGGTCGCGGATGTGCAGCGAGCGCTGGAGCACCGGCTGGTTATCGAGCAGTTCGTTCTCGCCGGTCAGCTTCCGGATTTCGGCCACGGTCAGCTCGAACTCGGCGCGGATGTCGTCGAACAGGTGCCGCAGTTGCTCTGGCACCAGCGTCGAGACGTAGTGCGCCGCGATCTCCAGGTCGGTCTTGGCCAGCGTCATCTCCACGTTCGAGATGAAGGACTGGAAGTAGTGCCAGTTGCTGATCATCTCGCGCAGCTGCGGCTGCAATCCGGCGGCCCGTGCGGCCCGAAGCCCGCTGCCGACGCCGTACCAGCCGGGAACGATCTGCCGCGACTGGGTCCAGCCGAACACCCAGGTGATGGCCCGCAGCTTGCCCAACCCCTGGCCGGCGGCCGGACCCGCCTCGGGGTGGTCGGCCGGACGTGAACCGAATTTCACAGCGCTCAGCTGCTCCACCGGCGTCGACGTCCGGAAATACTCCGGCAGGTCCGGGTGCTCCACCAGCAGGCGGTAGCGCTCATAGGCCGCGCCGGAAATCACCTCCATGGCAGCGTGGTACCGGCCGCGTTCGGCCTCCGAGGTCCGCGGCTCCTGGTGCAGCGCGGACGCCTGCAGCACCGCCGCGAGCGCCAGCTCCAGGTTTTCCCGGGCCAGCTCCGGCAGGGTGTACTTGTCGGAAATGACTTCGCCCTGCTCCGTGAACTTGATCTCCCCGGCGAGCGCGCCGTTGGGCTGGGCGAGGATCGCGTCATAGGTGGGCCCGCCGCCGCGGCCGACCGATCCGCCGCGGCCATGGAAGAAGCGCAGCCGCACCCCGTGCCGGGCGGCCACGTCGCGCAGCACCAGCTGGGCCTTGTGGATTTCCCACTGACTGGTGGCCACGCCGGCTTCCATGTTGGAGTCCGAGTAGCCGAACATGACCTCCTGCAGGTCGCCGCGCAGCCGCACAATCCGGCGGTACTGCGGGTCCGAGAGCAGGTCGTCCAGGATCTTCCCGCCGCTGCGCAGCGCCTCCACGCTTTCCAGCAGCGGCGCGAAGCCGATCAGGGCCTTGGGCTCGGAGCCCTCCAGCGCCAGCAGTCCCGCCTCGCGCGCCAACACCGCGGCGGCGAGCACGTCGTCGGCGCCGCGTGCCCGGGACACGATGTACGTCTCCACCGCGTCGGGACCGTATTGGCGCAGCGCCTCGGCGATCGCGCCGAACACCTCCAGCGTGCGTGCCCGCTTCTTTTTTAATAACGACGGCGGTGCCAGCGGTCCGGGCTCGAGCAGCAGCGAGGACAGCAGCTGCTGCCGCGGACCGCGGGGCAGAACGAGGTAGCCCGCCGACGCAGCAGCGTCGGCCGCAGGGTCGGTGCCGCCATCACCGCCGGCAGTACACCCCTGACCGGCCGGAGCCTCCCATCCAGACCCAGCTCGGCCAGGAAGATGTTGCGGCCGCTGGGCCGGACGT
>NZ_JBNHGL010000401.1:0-1651 GCF_059091245.1 Arthrobacter sp. Y3225116 | reverse complement strand
GTGCCAGCGGCGCCGCCGGCGCGGCGGAAGCCGTGTCCGGCAACGAGCCCGCGGGCCGGTTGGACGGCATCCGCCGCGAGATGGATCAGGCGGTGCGGTTGCAGCTGGTCACCGCGGAGCAGGCAGAGCGGTTCGTCGGGCAGATGGAGGAGCGGATTTCCCGGGGTTTATAAGCCCCGCGGAGCCCGATTCGATTCTTGGACCGATCTTTGTGTAAAGTTGTCTTGCTTCCTCACGGGGAAGCGGTCTTCTTCTGAAGAAGGCGTTCGGCAGATTACCCGAGCGGCCAAAGGGGGCTGACTGTAAATCAGCTGGCATTGCCTACGGGGGTTCGAATCCCTCATCTGCCACCGAACGGGAAACCCCGTCTGACCACGTGAATTACTGGTTGGACGGGGTTTTTCCGTACCTGCCGACCATGCCGGCCGCCGCTGGTGCACTGCCCGGCACAGGGTCTGGGGCCGGCGTCGATAGACTTGACCGCGGATGTGACCGGCGGCGACCAGCTGCCACGACGAGGAGTTCTCTTTGCGACAATTCACCGCCCGCTTCGCGACGCCGGAGGAAATCGAGGCATGGGACAGCCATGTCACGGCCAATCCCAACGGCGGCAACATGCTCCAGGCCAAGGCCTACGCCCAGGTCAAGGCGGACCACGGGTGGAAGCCGCTGTATCTGGCGTATGAGACCGAGGACTACACCAGCTACAACCTGGTGCTGGAAAAGCATGTTCCGCTGCTGGGCAATTACTGGTACATGATCAAGGGCCCCGACCTCGCGTCGCCCGAGGACCTGCCGGGCATCTTCGAGGCCAACCGCAACTTCTGCCGGGAGCAGGCACGCGGCGTCTTCGCGATCCGGATCGAGCCGGATGTCGAGGCCACGGACGGCACCCGCGCGCTGCTGGCGCGCGAAGGTCTGGTCAAGATGCCTGACCTGCAGCCGAACGACCACACCGCAATCGTCGACATCTCTCCGGAGCCGGACGTCGTCCTCAAGAGCTTCTCGTCCCGCGGGCGCAATGCCGTGCGCCGCGCCATCCGCGAGGGCGCCGAAGTGGTGACGGCCGAACCGACGGAAGAGAACTTCCGGGCGATGTTCAACCTGATGGGACAGGTGCAGCAGGGCCAGAAGAACGTTCAGGTCCGCTCCTTCGAGTACTTCAAGGCGTTCTGGGGCAACTTCATTGCCGCCGGGCAGGGCCGGCTGCTGTTCACGTACGAAGACGGCAAACCGTCGGTGGGCGCGTTCGTGGTCAACTACGGACGTAAGGGAACCTACAAAGACGGCGGATCGCTGCCGCGCCGCAAGCAGTACGGCGACTCCCACCTGATCCAGTGGACGGCCATGAACCAGCTCAAGGAGCTGGGCATCACCAGTTACGACCTGTGCGGAACTCCGCCGTCGTCGGAACTGAAGAACCCCGAACATGAGTACTACGGGCTGGGCCTGTTCAAGACCAGCTTCACCAAGACCATCACCGACTTCGTCGGCTGCTATGACCAGGTGATCTCCCCGTTGAAGTACAAGCTGTGGTCCGCGGCCGGGGAAAAGATTGCCCGCGGGCTCTACGTGCGCCGCCGAAACCAGCCCTTCTACTGAGCGGCGCCGCCGGCCCAGCGCCGCCCCCGGCCCCGGCCGTCGGACCCGG
>NZ_JBNHGL010000400.1:0-1653 GCF_059091245.1 Arthrobacter sp. Y3225116 | reverse complement strand
CCGGCAGCGGCTCCGCCAGCTCGGTGGGCGGCAGCTGCGCCGCAGGGGTGCTGATCACCGGCTCCGGCTCCGGCCAATCGATGGCCTGGCCGAGGTTCAGGGCGGCGGGCACGGCCAGCACGGCGAAGACGACTGTAAGCAGCCCGGAGGTGAGCACGCGGAAGCCACGCCCCATGCTGCCCCTCCTGAGGATCTTGAAGTGTTGGGAATGCCCCGCTCCAACCCCGATGCCGGTACGGAAGGGCAAGACCTATATCGTTAAGCGTAGTCCGGCGCCGGGCCACGGCCGTGCAGCGGCGGCGCCGAAGCCAATTTTCCGAACGCCTCCAAGGAGCGAAGCCATGCAGCATGACGTCACCATCGAGATCCCCAAGGGTTCGCGCGTCAAGTACGAGATCGACCATGAAACCCACCGCCTCCGCCTGGACCGGGTGCTGTTCACCTCCATGCAGTACCCCACCCACTACGGCTTCTTCGAGGACACGCTGGGCGAAGACGGCGATCCGCTGGACGCGATGGTCATGCTGCAGGACTACGACCTGCTGCCGGGTGTTGTGGTCGAATCCCGCCCGATCGCCGTCTTCAACATGACCGACGACGGCGGCGGCGACGCCAAGGTGCTGTGCGTTCCGGCCGACAAGCGCTTTGACCACATCCAGGAGCTGTCCGACGTGCCGGAGTTCCTGGTCAAGGAAATCGAGCACTTCTTCACCCGCTACAAGGACCTGGAGCCGGGCAAGTGGGTCAAGGCCGAGGGCTGGGCCGACCGCGCCGCCGCCGAGGCCGAACTGGAAGCCTCCATCCGGCGCTTCGCCGCCCAGGGCTAAGGCCAACCGGCGACGAATTGCCGGGCAGCGACGCCCGGCCCGAACTAAGCCTTGCCGCCGGAAACCGGCGGGAACGGCGACGGCGGTCCGGACCCTTCAGGGTCCGGGCCGCTTTTGCTTGCCCCTGAGCGACCGGCGGCGGGACACACCAGCCAACCGGAATCGGTTGTTCCTGCCCGGACGGGCGCAATACTGGTGCCATGTACGTGCTCACCATCAACCAGCGCGATTCCCGCGAGGCGGGCGACCAGGTGCCCGCCCTGATCAGGGCGCTGCGCCACCTGCCCGCGGCGATCCCCTTTCAGCGGTCTGTCGGCGACGAAGCGATCGGCGCGGTCGAGAAGCCGTCCACGGCCATCGACGCGGCACTGATCGCGCTGCGCGGCCGGCGATGGAATGTGGGTATCGGCGTGGGCGAACTGCGGCCGCCGCTCCCGGAGGACATCAAGGACGCCGATGGGCACGGCCTGGTCTACGCACGGCGCGCGGTGAACCGGGCCCGAAAAACCGGCGAGCGCGTTCCGCTGGCCGTGTCCGGGCCCGATGCGGAGGTCGCCGCGGAAGTAGAGGCCGTGCTGCGGCTCATCGGCCGGATCGTCGCCACCCGCACCGACGCGGAGTGGAAGGTGCTGGACCTGATGACGCCTGGTGCGCGCGGCCAGCAAAAGTACATTGCCGAAGAACTGGGCATCACCAGCCAGGCCGTGAGCAAGGCCGTGGTCCGCTCCCAGTGGGTGGAGGAGTGGGCCTGCCGTCCGGCAGCCGCCCGGCTGCTGGACCTTGTCCACGGGCCCGCTTCCTCGGCCGCCGTCGCCCCGCCGCGCTG
>NZ_JBNHGL010000399.1:0-1659 GCF_059091245.1 Arthrobacter sp. Y3225116 | reverse complement strand
ACGGTCCCGGCCGGCCTTCGGCGTGGGAGCCGTTTGGCCCGGCCGCTATGGCCACGCTGCCGGCCGGCAGCCGTCCCTCGGTCCAACTGGAGACACCGCGTCCGCTCAGTTCCTGCCCGTCCGGGTCCGCGGATACCACCACGTCGCCGCGGAGCACCGCGTGGATGCCGCCGGAGCAGGAGACGATGCCGAATTGCGGCATGGCCGACAGGTTGGCGCCGTACCCGGAGACCACGGTTCCGAGCAACGTTTCCAGCGTGGCGCCGGACTCCAGCGCCTGCCACAACTGCTGCACCAGGTCCTCGGGGGCGCCGGGTTCGAGAAGCACCGCCGTGCCGCCGCTGACCAGCCCCAGCCAAGGCCCGGGGCTGTACGTCGTGCCGGCCATCAGGCGTCTTCCTCGGCGGCTGCCTGTTCCGGAGCATCCAGCCGGGGCAGCGTCGTCGTATCCTCCTGCCGCGGGGCGGTCGAGGCGTCCTCGGCGTCGCCTGCGGGACCGGCGGCATCAACGACGACCACGGTGATGTTGTCGCGCCCGCCGGAGCGCAGCGCGGCCTGGATCAGCGCATCGACCGCGTCCTGGGGACCGGACACGGAGGTGAGGATGGCGTAGATGTGGTCGTCGCTGACCTCCGAGGTCAGCCCGTCGGAGCAGATCATGATCCGGTCCCCCGGTTCCACGGGCACCATCCAGAAATCCGGCTGGTTATCTTCGCCGGTGCCCAGCGCCCGGGTAATGACGTGCCGGCGGGGGTGCACCAGGGCTTCCTGGGCGGTGATTTGTCCGGCCTCGAGCAGTTCCTGCACTTCGGAGTGGTCGACGCTGATCTGGACGAGTTTGCCGTGGCTGAGCCGGTAGGTGCGGGAATCGCCGACGTTGAACACCAACCAATAGAGCACGCCGCGTTCGGAGACCAGCGCGGCCCCGGACACCGTGGTGCCCGCCCGCGAGGCCGCGGCCACCCTGATCCGCGCGTCCGCCCGGCCGATCAGCTGTTCCAGCTCGTGCGCGCCGAGTTCGTGGCTGGCCACGTAGTCGCGCATCGTCTCCACGCAAATGCGGCTGGCCACTTCGCCCGCCTCGTGTCCGCCCATGCCGTCGGCGACCGCGAACAGCGTCCCGTCGGCCAGATACGCGTCCTCGTTAAGCTGCCGCCGCAACCCGCGGTCGGACCCGGCACCGACAGTGAGCCGGATGGGTTCCGCTCCCGACGCCGTACTCATGCCCGTCCGATGATGAAGCTGCGGTCGCCGAACTCGACGGTCGCGCCGGGTTGCGCCGCCACGGGATCCCCGGGGGTTAGCTGACGGCGGATGCCGTCGCCGCCGGTCACCGCGGTCCCGTTGGTGGAGTTGCGGTCCGTCACCCAGACGGTGCCGCCGTCGACCCGCAGCAGCAGATGGGTCTTGGAGACGGAACGTCCCATGTCCGCGAAATCGATCAGTTGGTCAATGACCTCGCCGGCGCCTGCGGCCGGGTTGCGCCCGATCAGGGCCGTCGTTTCAAGTACCACATCGCGCCCGTCGTCGAAGGTAATGGTGAGGGGGCCCGCCGGCGGGGCCACCGTGCGGACCCGGGTCGCCGCGAATTCTTCGTCCGGGTGGTGCACGCCGGTCTCCGCGGCTATCCGCGCCGGAGCCGGGGCGGACGACGGCGGC
>NZ_JBNHGL010000398.1:0-1675 GCF_059091245.1 Arthrobacter sp. Y3225116 | reverse complement strand
ATAAGCCCGAGGGCCGCGCCGACCGCGGCGCCGGACAAAACCAGGACCACCAGTTCGGCGGGGGTGAGCCTCAGCCCGGCGGCTTCGAGGGCGCCGGCCATCGCCGGGGCTTCCCGGCGGCGGGCCAAGAGCCGTTCGATGGCAGCGGTAGAGCGGGCGGCCACGTCACTGAGCCGGGAGCCCTGTTCCGGGGCGCCACGGCGGGACGGAGAAAGCCGCAGGGACCGCGTGCCGAAGGCGGCTGACACCAGCAGCGCCAGCGAGCCGTAGCAAAACAGCATCCCTACAACCAGGACCGCCGGGGTCATCGCGTCGCCGCCTGGGGGCGCAACGGCCCGGCGGCCGGCTCGAAGATGTCGGCCGGCAGGTCGATGCCCAGTTCCCGGAACCGGTCGGTAAACCGGGGACGAACCCCGGTCGGAACGGGTTTGCCCAGGAACCTGCCGCTGGCATCCACACCGGCGCTGTAGTCGAAGACGAAGGCGTCTTGCAGCGTCACGATGTCGCCTTCCATGCCCTGTACCTCGGTCACATGCGTGACCCGGCGGGTACCGTCGCGCAGGCGGGTCAACTGAACAATGACGTCCACCGCGGAGGCGATCTGTTCCCGGATCGCGCGCAGGGGCAGATCCATCCCGGCCATCAGCACCAGGGTCTCCAGGCGCGCGATGGCGTCCCGGGGTGAGTTCGAGTGCACCGTGGACAGCGATCCGTCGTGCCCGGTGTTCATGGCCTGGAGCATGTCCAGTGTTTCTCCGCCGCGGACCTCGCCCACCACGATCCGGTCCGGGCGCATGCGCAGCGAGTTGCGGACGAGGTCGCGGATGGTGATCGCGCCCTTGCCCTCGATGTTGCTCGGGCGGCTCTCCAGCCGGACCACGTGGTCCTGCTGCAGCTGCAGTTCCACGGCGTCTTCGATGGTGACGATGCGTTCGCCGGCCGGAATGAAGGAGGAGAGCACGTTGAGCAGCGTGGTCTTTCCGGTGCCGGTGCCGCCGGAGACGATGATGTTCAGCCGTGACCGGACGCAGGCGTCCAACAACGCGGCCATCTCCGGGGAGAGCGTGCCGAAACCAATGAGGTCCTGGACCTGGAACGGGTCCGCGGCGAACTTCCGGATCGTCAGGGAGGACCCGTTGACTGCCAGCGGCGGAATAACCGCATTCACGCGCGAGCCGTCGGCCAGGCGGGCGTCGACGAGCGGCGACGATTCGTCGATCCGGCGGCCGACCCGGGAGACGATGCGTTCAATGACGCGGCGCAGCTGGTCCTCGGACAAGAACCGTGCCGAACTGCGCGAGAGCTTGCCCTTGTGCTCCACGTAAATCATGTCGGGTCCGTTCACCATGATTTCGGAGACGTCCGGATCCTCCAGCAGCGGCTGCAGCGGACCGTAGCCGAGCACGTCGTCGCTGACTTCACGGATCAGGCGCTGGCGCTCCTGATGGCTGAGCGAATTTTCTTCTTCCTCGACCACCTTGGCAAGCTCCTGCTGCACCACGAGATGCAGCTTGTCCTCATCCAGGGAAGCATCCAGCAGCCGTGATCCCATGCGTTCGAAGAGGACCGTGCTGGCACGTTCCTTCATCCTGGACAGGGCACCGGGGAGCACGGCGGCGAAGTGGTCCACTCCGGCTCGCTGCAGGAGCTGTTGGACAACACGCGTTCCATCACC
>NZ_JBNHGL010000397.1:0-1681 GCF_059091245.1 Arthrobacter sp. Y3225116 | reverse complement strand
GGCCGCCGAGGCGCTGGCCGCCGCGCAGGCCGCCGAGGAAGCCGCGCGCCAGGCCGAGTTGATCCGCACCGCCATCATCACCGCCGGCATCATCCTGCTGGTGATCATCGCCCTGCTGGTCTACGCCCGCTGGTCCCGCCGGCAGAACCGCGAGCCGGTGGACCTGGGCGAGCTGCAGGACTTCCAGCCCGAGATCGAGGCGCCGCAGGACCTGCAGCTTCCCGCGAAGCCCATCATCGTTCCGGAACCGATCCCCGTGGTCACCGGCCCGAATACCACCGCACTGGAGCTCGCCGGCCCGCCGGAGCTGTCCGACGAGCAGAAGGACATGAACCGCAAGCGGGCGGAAATCGACGCCCTGGCCGCCCAGGAACCGGACAAGACCGCCGACTTCCTGCGCTCCCTGATGGATGACAAGCAGAACGCATGAGCGAGTTACTGACTACGTTGACCGGCACCCAGAAGGTGGCGGTGGTGCTGATGCAGATGGAACAGGCCCGGGCCGCCGAGGTCATGAAGCGCTTCAGCGAGGCCGAGGCGGAGCTGATCACGGCCGAACTCGTGAGCATGGGCCGGGTGGATCCCGAGACCGCCGAGGAGGCGTTCAAGGAATTCCACGACATGACGGTCAAGGGCCGGCGCCGGCCCCGCGGCGGCAGGGAGTTCGCCGCCGGGCTGCTGGCCGCCTCCTTCGGCGCGGAGAAGGCCGCCGGCGTGCTCGACCGGCTGGCCACCTCCATGGCCGGGAAGCCGTTCGAGTTCCTGGATGATGCCGACCCCACCCAGCTGATCACGCTGCTGAACGGCGAGATCCCGCAGACCATCGCGCTGGTGCTCGCGCACGTGCGCCCGGAGCTGGCGTCCACCGTGATCGCCGGGCTGGAGGATTCGGTGCGGCCGGAGGTCGCCCAGTGCATCGCCACCATGGGCACCGCCACCCCCGAAGCCGTGTCGATCGTGGCGGACACGCTCAAGGTGCGGGCCGGCGCCGTCGTACCCCGCCAACAGGTGGAGGTGGTGGGCGGCGTCGGGCCGCTGGTGGACATCATCAACCGCGCCGACGTCGCCACCGAACGCGCGCTCCTGGAAGCCCTGGAGGAACGCGACCCGGAGCTGGCGGAGGAAGTCCGCTCCCGGATGCTCACCTTCGAAGACATCACGAAGCTCGAACCGCGCGACGTGCAGCAGGTGCTGCGCGGCATCGAGATCGCGGTGCTCGCAGTGGCCATGAAGGGCGCCAGCGAACCGGTCACCGAGCTGATCCGCAAGAACGTCTCCGAACGCAACCGCGACATCCTCGACGACGAGATCAAGGCCACCGGACCGCTGCGCATGTCGCAGATCGAAGAGGCCCGCGCGGACATCGTCCGCTCGATCCGCGAGCTCGAGGCCAGCGGCATCATCACGGTCCAGCGCGCGGCGGAGGAGGACGAATATGTCTACTGACGCCGCGTTCTCCAGGATGAGCTTCCCGGAGCTGAACACCGGGACCGGGGCCTTCGCCAAGCTGCGCTACACGGAACTGCGCAGCGACGACTCGCAGGAACAGGCGCTCGAACAGGCCAGGGTCCGCGGCCACGCCGCCGGCTACACCGCCGGCATGCGCGAAGGCGCCGAACTGATGCGCGCACGCCAGCTCGCGATGGAGCAGGACCACGCCGCCGCGATGGCTGACGCCCGC
>NZ_JBNHGL010000396.1:0-1682 GCF_059091245.1 Arthrobacter sp. Y3225116 | reverse complement strand
TGTGATCTTCAGATCGAAGCGCGCGGGGAAGGCCAGCCGGTCCAGCAGCATGGTGTGCCCGGCCATCGCGGTGCGGGCGTGGGCGCGGTGCATGGCCGAACCGAAGGAGGCCAGCTCGTCGTCGCTGAGCGGGTCCACCGATTCGCAGAACAGCTCCACCGACTCGTGCACACCCGTCGACGAGCGCGTCACGCTGAGCACGCCGATGGACGGCACCTCCGTGCCGGGGCGGGGACGGCCGACCACGACGATGTTGCCGGTCATCGGCGCGAGACGGAAGCAGTAGTCGGTGAGGTCGGCAACGTCCCACGGTTCGCTGACCGGCTCGTGGATGCCCCAGCCCACCGGCCCGGCCCCGGTCAACTCGGTGAACAGCGCGGCGGTGAAGTCGCCGATGCGGGTAGATGCGCTGGCCGGATGCAGGATCTCGCCGCGGGCCTGGATCACGCCGTCGGATCCGGCCGGCGCCTGGAGGTAGTCCGGTGCCAACTGTTCCTCGGCGGCGAAGACGTCCCCGCCCCAGCGGTACTGCTGGCCAGTGAAGCCGTTGTAGAACGTGCCGTCCGCGGCGCTGGCCATCCAGATGCAGCCCTCGCGCTGCAGCAGCTGGTACAGCGGCAGCGTCAGCTTGCCGGTGCTGGGCGTCATCACCACGAACTGGCGCTCCGACGCGCGGGCGGCCACATACGCGCGGGTGAGGGCGGGGGAGAGGAACGCCAGCGGCTTGTCCTGGAAGACGACGGCGGTTCGTTCGGTGTGGAAATCGAAGGCGGAGGCGTGCATGCCCATCCCTATTCTCCGGAGCCGGGCGGTTGGTGGGCGACGACGGCGCCGCGGCACCGCACGGCGATGTTCTGCGCCACCCGGTAGCCGAGCGAGTCGCCGTCGGGGATGCCGTTGCGGACGGTGATCTCCTGCCACCACAGGTCCTGGTGCTCCGGCTCGGCGAAGTCCGGGTCGTCGGAGAAGATCAACGGGATCGGGGTGCCCTCGATCGCGGTCACGGCGGCGCCGGCGAGCAGCCGGGACACCTCGCCGGGAACCCGGACCAGGCGCGGCAGCTCGACGGCCAGCAGGGTGGTGCCGTTGCCGTCCTCGACTTCCAGCAGGGCGTTGCCGGCGGCCTCGCGGACGTACTCCTGCGGCACCACGGCCAGCAGCGAAACCATGACCACGTCCTGGTCCGGCTCATCGAGCGCGACGACGGTGACGGTGTTAGACATTGGCGGTCGCCTCCAGCGGGGTCCACAGGGTCTGTACGGTCTGCACGGGGCCGCCGGAGCGGACCAGCAGGCCGCGCCCGGGCGGTAGCCGGCGGGCGCGCACGTTGTTGAGCAGGCCGCCTTCGGAGCGGTCGCCGGAGAGGATCAGGCCGGTGCTGCCGGAGTCCCGCAGCGCGGCGAAGAACTGTTCGTACATGCCGCGGCCGGCCCCGCGCACCCGGCGGGTGAGGATCACGTTCAGCTGCAGTTCCGGGCCCATCGGCAGGTATTCGATCAGCGAGCGGAGCGGGCCGGCGCCGCCGGCCGTGAGGATGTCGTAGTCATCGGCCAGCAGGACGATCCGCGGGATGCTGTCCGCCTCGCCGATGCTGTCCTGCATCGCGTCGCCGCCGGCGGTCCGCTTGGCCAGTTCCGAGGCGATCGCGTTGGCCAGCGGCTCGGCCTGGGCGGCGCTCGGCG
>NZ_JBNHGL010000395.1:0-1689 GCF_059091245.1 Arthrobacter sp. Y3225116 | reverse complement strand
GAGGCGGTGGAAGAGGCCGTCGGGCAGGCAGCGGCCTTCCTCGCCGCAGGCGGGGTGGCATCGCTTCGGCAGGAAACGGCCCCGGTCCAGCTGCGCGGTCCGGGGGTGGACGCCATGCGGGTCGCCGCGCAGACCCGCGAAGCCGGCGGCACGGTGGTAGCCACCGGAGGCTGCTTCGACTTGCTGCACGCCGGCCACGCAAGGACCCTGGCCGCCGCCCGGAAGCTGGGCGACTGCCTGATCGTCTGCCTCAACTCGGACGATTCGGTCCGCCGCCTCAAAGGCGAAGAGCGTCCGATCATGAACCAGGAGGACCGCACCGAGCTGCTGCTGGCGCTGGAGTGCGTGGATGCGGTGCTGGTCTTCGACGAAGCCACCCCCGAAGCGGCGCTGGAAAGGCTGCGGCCGGACATCTGGGTCAAGGGCGGCGACTACACCGCGGACCAGCTGCCCGAGGCGCGCCTGCTGCAATCCTGGGGCGGGCAAACCGTCACCGTGCCGTACTACCCGGCGCGTTCCACCACCGGCCTGGCCGCCGCCCTGGCGAAGGTCGGCTGACCCGGCGGACTGCTCCGCCGATCCGGCGGGCCCCGAACTGAAGAATCCCGAACCTGAGGAGGAAGACATGAGCATTGCCCCAACGAACCCCGGTCGCGTCCTGGTCACCGGCGGAGGCTCCGGCCTGGGAGCCGCCGTCGTGGAGGCGGTCCTTGCCGCCGGCGGCACGCCGGTCGTGCTGGACCGTGACGTCAGCCGGGTGGGCCGGGCCAAGAGCATCGAGGTGGACGTCGCCGACCGTGCCGCCGTCGAGGCGGCCGTGCAGCAGGCCGCCGACACCCTCGGCGGGCTGGACGCCGTCGTGACGGCTGCCGGGATCGACCGCTGCGGGCGCCTGGAAGACGTGCCGGCCGAGGAATGGGAGAAGGTCATCGGGGTCAACCTGATGGGCACCGTCTCCGTGGTGCGCGCGGCCCTGCCGCACTTGATGTCCACCCACGGGCGCGTGATCACGGTCGCCTCGTCGCTGGGGATCAAGGCGGTCTCCGACGCCACCGCCTACTGCGCCTCCAAGTTCGGCGTGGTCGGCTTCAGCCGGGCGCTGGCGGCCGAAACCCGAGGTCAGGTCGGGGTGACCACCATGATTCCCGCCGGCATGAAGACCAGGTTCTTCGACGACCGGACCGAGCAGTACAAGCCGCAGGACGACTCCCGGCTCAACGACCCCGAACGGGTGGCCGATGCCATCATCTTCGCGCTTTCACAGCCGAAGGGCTGCGAGGTGCGCGAGATGGTCATTTGCCACGAAGAAGAAGACTCGTGGCCCTAAGCCCGCGCAGGTCCGCGTAGACATCCTCTGCGCGGACCTGGTCCGTCAGGGAGAATTCGTGGCTGCAGCGTTCGGCGGTCCAGCCCACCTGGCTCAGGTCGGAGCCGCAGGCCGGGCACTGCGTCATCCAGGACATGTGGATCCGGTGCAGGGTCCGGCCCAGCGCCCCGGCCATGATCATGTTGCCGGCCCAGTAGATGCCCACCGTGGGCGTTCCCACCGCCTGCGCCAGGTGCCGCGGCCCGCTGTCGTTGCCGACCATCACGTCACTGGCGCGCAACACGGCGGACAGCTCATCCAGTTCCAGCCGGCCGGCCACGGAGTCGATGCTGCCCCCGCCGCCGGCACCGGCGGCCCCGCGG
>NZ_JBNHGL010000394.1:0-1692 GCF_059091245.1 Arthrobacter sp. Y3225116 | reverse complement strand
GGCTTGCGCGGACTCATCGCGCCGCCGCTGCGGCCTGCCCCAGGGCCTCGACCAGCACCGGCCCGTATTGGGTCACGTCGCCGGCGCCGACGGTCAGCACGATGTCCCCGGGCCGGGAACGGGCAACAATGTCCCGCACCGCCCGCCCCGGATCCGGTGCATAGCTGCCGGGAGCGAGCCGGCTGGTGATCAGTTCGCTGGTGACGCCCGGGATCGGATCTTCGCGGGAGGCGTAGATATCGAGGACGGTCGCAGAATCGGCCAGTTGCAGGGCCCGGGCGAACTCCGCGGCGAATTCCCGGGTGCGGGAAAACAGATGCGGCTGGAACAGGACATGCACCGCATGCCCGCCGGCCACCTTGCGGGCGGCCGTGAGGGCCGCGTGGACCTCGGTGGGGTGGTGTGCGTAGTCGTCGAACACGCGCACCCCTGCCGCCGTGCCCTTGGCCTCGAACCGCCTGGCTGCTCCGGTGAACCCGGCCAGTCCCTCGGCTGCGGTGGCCGGGTCGATGCCCTGGGTGATGGCCACGGCGAGGGCGGCGGCGGCATTGCGGATGTTGTGCTCGCCCGGCACCTGCAGCCGCAGCGTGCAGCTGCCGCCGGGGTATTCGATCCTGCTGGTGCTCCCCGAGCCGGCGAAGACGGTGTCTGCGACGCGCACCTGGGCGTCGGCCGCGTAGCCGTAGCCCAGCACGCGGCCTGATGCGCCGGACGCCGCCGTCCGTTCCGCCAGGGCGCGGGCGCCGTCGTCGTCGAGGCAGGCCACCAGGGTGCCGTCGGCCGGAAGCAGTGCGGTGAACCGGTCGAAGGAGGCGTACACGGCTTCGGCCGACCCGTAGTGGTCCAGGTGGTCGGCCTCCACGTTGGTCACCACGATGACCTGCGGATTGTAGTTGAGGAACGACCCGTCGGATTCGTCGGCTTCGGCGACGAACAGTTCGCCCCGCCCGTGGGCGGCGTTGACGCCGAGCGCCGCCACATCGCCGCCGATGGCGAACGAGGGTTCGCAGCCGGCCGCCTGCAGCATCACGGTCGCCATGGCCGTGGTGGTGGTCTTGCCGTGGGTGCCGCCGACGGCGATCAGCCGCTTCCCCTCCATCGCGGCGGCCAGCGCCACGGAACGGTGCACGATGTTCATGCCGGCGGCGGCTGCGGCCTGCAGTTCGGGGTTCTCCGACCGGATGGCGGTGGAGACTACCACCGTGTCCGCGCCGGCGACATGGGCGGCCTCGTGGCCCACGAAGACGTTGGCGCCGAGGGCCTCCAGCTGGCGCAGGACCGCCGAGTCGCGCGCGTCCGAACCGGAGACCGGCACGCCGCGGGCCAGCAGGATCCGGGCGATGGCGGACATTCCGGCGCCGCCCAATCCAATGAAGTGCACGGCGCCGAGGTCGCCGAACGGCAGCCGGGCGGTGGTGTGGAAATCAGTGGCTTTCATCTGTGTTCCTCCCTGCTGCCTCGAGCACCAATTGTGCCATTCGGGTGTCTGCGTCGCGGATTCCCAGGGCGTGTGCCGCGGCGGACATCTGCTGCAGCCGCTCCGGGTTTTGCAGCAGGGGGATTAGTTCGTCCGTGACCCAGCGGGGTGTGAACCCGCCGTCGCGGACCAGCACGGCCCCGCCCGCGGCCACGAGGGAGGCCGCGTTCAGGGCCTGTTCGCCGTTGCCGTGCGGCAGCGGCACCAGCACGGAC
>NZ_JBNHGL010000393.1:0-1728 GCF_059091245.1 Arthrobacter sp. Y3225116 | reverse complement strand
CAGCGCTTCGGCGGAACGGGCGTCCGGTTCCCCGCCGCCGCTTCCGCCGCCTTGCCGTCCGCCGGACCGCACCTCCACGATGGGCTGGGACTGGGTCGGATGGACGACGGCGGAGGCCGACACCGGGCGCGGCAAGCCGTCGGGCTCCGGTTCGGCGGGGGCCGGCGCGGCTGCCGCGGGAGCAGGCTGGTCGGACCGGGACAGCTGTTCGAAGACCTGGCGGATGTAGAGGGCTTCTTCGCCGTCGTGGTCGGCGACGTAGACCACCCGAGTGTCGCCGAGGGGCCGCGCGAGCCGGGCGCGGACGCCGGGCGTCGATTCCACCGCGCGCGACGGGCCGTCCCGGTGGGTCAGCCAGTGCACCGTGCCGTGCGTTTCGATGACGGAGGCGGTTCCCTTGGGATTCGGCACGGCGGAGGCCAGGTGCTTTGCCACGTCGAGCGGGCGGCCGCGGCGGCTCGTTGATGCCGAGCCCAGCGTGATCTCAAGCCGGCGCGGCGCGTCCGGGGAGTCGAGGGAGTCCAGGACCCAGAGTTCTCCGGCGGATTCGAAGACCACGCGCGTGCCGTCCGTCGCGGCATGGCGGACGTAGAAACCGTCGTGGTCGGTGTGCCGGCGCAGGCCTGTTCCATCCGGCCGCACCGAATACAGGTTGCCGTAACCTTCGTGGTCGCTCAGGAACGCGATCCGGTTGCCGATCCACATCGGGTCTGCCAGGTTGCCGTCGAGTTCGGCCGCCAGGCGCCCGAACTCGCCGCCGCCGTCCCGGTCGATCCACAGTTTGCCGGCCGTTCCGCCGCGGTACCGCTTCCACCACGCCGGTTCGCGCGAGAGCACGCTGCCGACCACGACCGGACGCTCGTCGCCGAGTTCCGGCCCGAACGCGATCGAGTCCACGGGGCCATAGGGCAGGACCCGGGCGTCCGAGCCGTCCAGCGGCACGGCGTAGGCCCAGGTGTGACGTGATTCTTCGCGTTCGAAGGAACTCGTCACCAGGGCGTGGCCCGCGGGCGTGAATCCTTTTACCTTCGTGCTGGCATGCCCCCAGTAGGTCAGTTGGCGGAATCCCCCGCCGTCGACCGACGCCGTGACGGCCTCCGGCGCGCTGGCCTGCACCACGCTCCAGGCCAGGTGCTGCCCGTCGGGCGAGAACCTTGGGTTCCGGGCCGGCAGTTGCAGCGACGAAACACGCCACGCCCGGCCGCCGGCAAGGGGTGCGACCCACACGTCGTCCTCAGCGACGAACGTGACCAGATCGCCGTGCACGTGCGGGTAGCGGAAGTAGCTCGATGAAGTCATGCCTCGATCTTAGTCACGGCCCGTGCGGGCCCCGGGGTCATCCGAGCGGCGGGGCGCCTCGTGGACTGACTGGATCAGCCAGCCGGCGTCCTGCCTCACCATCTCAAGTTGGACCCGTTGCACGCTGGGTTCGGCGCGTCGTCCCAGCACGCTGCCGTCGGCGGCCACCTGCCGGTACGCCGACGTGCTGACGGTCGCGGCCACCCATTCCTGCGGCCCTCCGCCTGGTGGCGCTGGATCCACGGTTACCTCCTCCACCGTGGTTTCCAGCCCGTCGAGCCAACTGCCGGAGCCTTCCAGCGCCGCGATGATGCCCCGGTCCGTGTCCATGACGGCCGTGCCGGGCACATTGACCCGGTTGAGCAGCGTTGCGTCGCGGGTCCTGACGGCCTCGGTGCGCACCCAGGCCAGGGCGGGCACGGCCGCCGC
>NZ_JBNHGL010000392.1:0-1752 GCF_059091245.1 Arthrobacter sp. Y3225116 | reverse complement strand
TCCCCTGACCGGGCCGGCCACGTCCCTGGGCGGAACCGCCCTGCGGACGGCGCTCGGCATCGTCCGGACGGCGGCCGTCGCCGGGACGTTTTCCGCCGCGGGGGTTGTTCCGTCCGGAGCCGGAACGAGGCGGTTGTGTCATGGTGGATCCTTACCCGTGGAAACTACTTCAATGGTCTGCTGCTGCCGGAGGCCGGCAGCCTAGAGCGAAGCGTCGTCGTACTCGGACAGGTTTTCCAGTCCCGGCAGATGCGGGGCGATCTCCGGCAGTTCGCCGATGCTTCCTATCCCCAATCTTTCCAGAAAATAAGAGGTGGTCCGGTACAGGACGGCTCCGGTCTCCGGATCGGTGCCGGAATCCTCGATGAGGCCGCGCTGGGTCAGCGTGCGCACCACGGAATCGACATTAACCCCTCGGATCGCCGAAACCCGGGCCCGCGAGACCGGCTGCCGGTACGCGATGACGGCCAGCGTCTCCAAGGCGGCCTGGGTCAACCGCGCGGTCTGGCCTTCCAGCACGAAACGGGACACCAGCGGCGCGAAATCGCTGCGCGAGAAGATCCGCCAGCCGCCGGCGATGTGGCGCAGCTCAAAGCCCCGCGGCTCCGCGGCGGGCCGCCCTTCGGAGCGGACGCCGCCGTCGTAATCGCGCTGCAGATCCAGCAGCAGGGCCTGGACGGTGCCCACCGGAAGGGCCAGCGCTGTGGCCAATTCAACATCGGTGGCCGGTTCGTCGATAACCATCAGGACCGCTTCCAACGCGGCGCGGGCACCGCCCGGCAACCGTTCCACATCGACCTCGGGCCCCGCCGTCTCCTCCAGCGGATCAGTCATCGCGTCCCTCCGTTGTGTCCGCGGCCGTGTCGGCGGCCGGGGCGTTGTCGTATTCCTCGCTGAGGTTGGCGCCGGTCCATTCCGCGTCCGGCCCGGTCCAATGGACCGTCAGCTCGCCGAGCGGCGCAACCTGGTCGAAGGCGATGACGCCGTCGCGGAACATCTCCAACAGCGCCAGGAAGCGGGCGACCACCACCAGCGCGCCGTCCGCGTCGTCGGTGAGGGCCCGGAACGTCAGCGGCGGGCCTGTCTGCAGGCGCGCCCCAAGGATCGCCGCCTGCTCCTTCACGCTGACCGGCGGCGCGTGCAGGTGCGAGAGCCCGACCTGGGTCGGCACGGGCTCCTTGGGCTCCAGCGCTTTGGCCGCGAGGGCGGCAAAGTCCGCCAGGGGCGTGCGCCAGACAAGCTCGGGCAGCAGCGCGGCGAACTGCGGTTCCAGCGCGACCTGCCGCGGGAAGCGTTCGGCCTCCCGGGCCAGGCGCTGGCCGAGCAGGGCCGCGATTTCCTTGAAGGCCTTGTACTGCAGCAGCCGGGCGAAGAGCAGGTCCCGGGCCTCGAGCAGGGCGATGTCCTCGTCGTCCTCCACCTCGCCGGTGGGCAGCAGCCGTGCGGCCTTGAGGTCCAGCAGGGTCGCCGCGATGACGAGGAACTCGCTGGCTTCGTCCAGGGCCTTGTCGTTGCCGTCGGCCTGGAGGCAGCGGATGTAGGAGATGAACTCGTCCGTGACGCGGGCAAGCGCCACTTCGGTGATGTCCAGTTCGTGCTTGGAGATTAGTCCCAGCAACAAATCGAACGGTCCGCTGAAGTTGTCCAGTGTGACGGCGAAGCCTGCCGGCTTCCGGTCGCCCTCCTGGTCCGGGACGCCGGGCACGGTGTCCTGCCCTGCCGGGAGGCCGCCTGCCGGCACCGTCCCCGCCG
>NZ_JBNHGL010000391.1:0-1759 GCF_059091245.1 Arthrobacter sp. Y3225116 | reverse complement strand
GTTGCCCGCCGGCAGCCCGGTGGCCGCCGCTTCCCACCGCGCCGGGTTCGGTGCCGCGGTCCGGGTGGGGCTGGCTGAGCTGCCCAAGCACGCCCCGGACGACGGTCCGGCCCAGGAATGGCTGTGGCTGCTGCACGATGATTCCGCCCCGGAGCCTGATGCGCTCGAGGAACTGCTGCTCGCCGTGGAAACGGCACCGTCGGTTACCATCGCCGGCTGCAAACAGGTGGACTGGGACGACCCGCGCCGGCTGGTCGACGTGGGCCTGACCGTGAGCCGCTGGGCCGAACGGCTGACCATGATCGACGTGGACGAGATGGACCAGGGCCAGTACAACGGCCGCAGCGACTTCTTTGCCGTCAACTCCGCCGGCATGCTGGTGCGCCGCGACGTCTTCGACCAGCTGGGCGGGTTCGATCCGGCCCTGCCCGGGACCGGTGATGACGTGGACCTGTGCTGGCGGAACCGGCTGGCCGGCCACCGCGTGGTGGTTGTTCCCACCGCGAGGGTTCGCCACGCCACCCGGACCGGCGCCCACAGCACCGCAAGGGCAGCCCGCAAGGCGCAGATCCACCTGCGGCTCAAGCATGCGGCCTGGTGGGAGGTCCCGTTCCTGTGGCTCGGGGCCCTGCTCGGCGGGCTGTACAGCTTCCTGGCCTCGGTGGTGGCCAAGGACCCGATGCACGGGCTGCGGCAACTGGGCGCCACTCTTGCCGCCTTGTTCCGTCCCGCTGGCTTTTTCGCGTCCCGGCGGCAGGCCGCCAAGACCCGCAGGACCTCGCGGGCGATAGTGCGTCCGCTGATGGTCCCGCGGCGCGAGGTCTGGGCCTACCGGCGCTCACTGGCCGAGTCGCTGCGGCCCGAGCTCGCAGTCGGCGTCGTGGGCGACGGCTCCGGATCGGATGCCGGCAGCAGCGACCAGCCCACCGGCGGATCCGACGACTTCGCCGCCCTCGCCGCGCCCGCCCGGACCTGGGTGGGTACGGGACTGGTGGCCGCCGCCGTCGTGCTGGCCCTCGTGTCCACGGTGGGCATGTTTGACTTCTTCGGGGCGCCGGCGCTGGTGGGCGGCGGACTGCTGCCGGTCTCGGCCACCGTCGCCGAAATCTGGCACAACGCTTCCAGCTGGTGGATCTCGCTTGGCTCCGGCGTCCCCGGGCACGGCGACCCCTTCGGCTACGTGCTGGCGGTCCTGGCCGTGCTGGGCCTGGGGAACGGTTCCGCCGCCGTCCTGACGCTGGTGCTGCTGGCCATGCCGTTGGCCGCCGCCGGCGCATGGTTCGCTGCCGGGGCCTTCACTCAGCGGCGCGGCCTGCGCTTTTGGGCCGCGATGTTCTGGGCGAGCGTTCCGGCGTTCCAGGTCGCGTTGGGCACCGGCCGCCTGGGCGCGCTGATCGCCCACCTGCTGATTCCGTGGGCCGTGCTGGGCCTGCTGCGCGCCACCGGCTCCGCCGTCCAACGCGCCGACGCCAACCGGCCCCTGCTGCCGCACGAAGCCGTGCACAAGCCCGGGATCAACGGGAATCCCTCCTGGACGGCGGCGGCAGCGGCGGGACTCTGCCTGGCCGGGATCACGGCGTCGGCACCGGCGCTGCTGCCGGTGGTCGTCGTCTTTATCGCCGTCCTGATGCTGGCCTTGCGCCGCCGGGCCAAGACCGTCTGGTGGGCGCTCATCCCGCCGCTGGCGCTCGCCCTGCCGATGCTGGTCGCCGGGCTGGACCAGCCGCGCGCGCTGCTGGGCGATCCCGGCCTGCCGCTG
>NZ_JBNHGL010000390.1:0-1772 GCF_059091245.1 Arthrobacter sp. Y3225116 | reverse complement strand
TTCCTGCTCCCCCACCCGGCGCGGCGCCCCGATGCTGGAGGCGCCGCGGAAGCTCTCGTCCCCGCCGAAGCTCCACGCCCCGTAGAGGCCCAGGTGCACGCGCAGGACGAGGCCGTTGTCGAACTCCAGGAACAGCTGCTTGCCGTGTGCCCGGGCGGCCAGCAGCCGCGCCCCGTCGAGCCGGGCGGCGCCGGCGGCGAAGCGGCCCTGCGGGCTGGACACGGCGAGGCTTCGGCCGGCGAAAACGTCCTGGAACTGGCGGGCCAGGCGGTGGACGGAATGGCCTTCTGGCATGACCGGCGGCCGCTAGGCCGGGATGTCGCCGGTGGTCTCGTAGGAGGCGATCTTGCCGATCCGGCGGACGTGGCGCTCGGCGTTGGAGAACGGCTCGGCCAGGAACGCCTCGATGATGGCCGTGGCTTCCTCGACGCTGTGCTGGCGGCCGCCGACGGCGACGACGTTGGCGTCGTTGTGTTCGCGGGCCAGCTTGGCGGTGTCCAGGTTCCAGGCCAGCGCGGCGCGGATGCCCTTGACCTTGTTGGCCGCGATCTGCTCGCCGTTGCCCGAGCCGCCGAGCACGATGCCCAGCGACTCCACGCCGGCGGCCTGGTCTTCGACGACGGCGAGCGCGGCGCGGATGCAGAACGAGGGGTAGTCGTCCTCCGGGTCGTACGCGGTGGGGCCGTGGTCGGTGACGTCGTGGCCCTGGCCGGCCAGATGCTTGATCAGGTGGTGGCTCAGTTCCAGGCCGGCGTGGTCGGTGGCAATGTGAACGCGCATGGACGGTCCTTCTGTGGCGTGCGGGAGGGCGAATAACGGCTTCCAGCCTACTGGAGCGGTGCGGCCGGAACGGATTCCGGTGCCGCACCCCCTGTCGGGCCCCGGCCGCCGTCGATAGTGTGCCCCTATGGAGCCAGTAATCAGTGACTACCTTGAGTCCGTCCTTGCCGGCCTCGCCGGCAACACCGAGGGGTCGCTGGCCGGCGATCCGGAAGAACTCGGGGTCGAGGATCCGGATCTGCTCGCGCTGAGCATGACGATGGCCGACGGATGCACCTACGAGGCCGGCGATACGCGGTCCGAATTCTCCATCCAGTCGATCTCCAAGCCCTTCACCTATGCCATGGCGCTGGCCGGACACGGCTTCGAGGACGTGCGCGAGAAGATCGATGTGGAGCCCTCCGGGGACGCGTACAACGAGATCAGCCTGGAAGCGGATACCGGCCGGCCGCGCAACGCGCTGATCAATGCCGGGGCCATCGCCGCCTCGTCCCTGGTGGCCGACCGCTACGGTGACGAAGCCTTCGAGCAGCTCCGCCTGATTTATTCGGCCTGCGCCGGACGCGACTTGGGCATGAACCAGACGGTGTACCGGTCCGCGCTCCGTACGGGCGACCGCAACCGGGCCCTCGCCTACCTGCTGAAGAGCCAGGGCGTGATCGAACACGACACCGAGGCCGCCCTGGACCTGTATTTCCGGCAGAACTCCCTCAGCGTCACCTGCCGCGACCTGGGGATCATGGCAGCCACCCTGGCCAACCGCGGGGTCAACCCGATCACCCGCGAGGAGGTCCTGACACCCCGGATCGCCGAGCACGTGCTCAGCGTGATGACGACCTGCGGCATGTACAACGACGCCGGCGACTGGGTGGCGGGCATTGGCCTCCCGGCCAAGAGCGGGGTCAGCGGCGGCATCCTGGCGGTGCTGCCCGGCCAGCTGGGGCTCGCCGTTTTTTCGCCGCGGCTCGACCAGCACGGCAACAGCGTCCTCG
>NZ_JBNHGL010000389.1:0-1776 GCF_059091245.1 Arthrobacter sp. Y3225116 | reverse complement strand
GGACGGTGCAGCCCGGACGGAAGACGACGTCGGCGAGGAGCTGTTCGCCGTCGTCCGCCGCGCAGTTGAGGCGGGCGTGGATCCCGAGCAGGCCCTGCGGGGCGCCGTCCGCAGATTCCAGCAGCGCGTAACGGAAGAAAACCGCGGCGGGTGATCTCGATTAGTCTTAAGCCGGACCTTGCAGCCGGCCCCGGCCTCGCCTGCAGACATTCCATCTTTTCGTTCCAACGAACAGGAGCTACTCCATGGCGCTGATCGATGCCATCCACGCGCGCGAAATCCTCGATTCCCGCGGCAACCCCACCGTAGAAGTTGAGGTGCTGCTCTCCGACGGCTCGATGGGCCGGGCCGCGGTTCCGTCCGGGGCCTCCACCGGGGCGTTCGAGGCGGTGGAACGCCGCGACGGCGAGAAGGACCGCTACCTGGGCAAGGGCGTCGGCCAGGCCGTGGCCGCCGTGGTGGACACCATCCAGCCGGCGCTGGCGGGCCTCGACGCCACCGACCAGCGGCTGATCGACCAGACCATGCTGGACCTGGACGGCACCTCCAACAAATCCGACCTTGGCGCCAACGCCATCCTCGGCGTTTCGCTGGCCGTGGCCTCGGCCGCCGCCGAATCCGCCAACCTCCCGCTGTACAAGTACCTGGGCGGCCCCAACGCGCACGTGCTGCCGGTCCCGCTGATGAATATCCTCAACGGCGGATCGCACGCCGATTCCGACGTGGACATCCAGGAATTCATGGTGGTGCCGCTGGGCGCCGCCACGTTCTCCGAGGGGCTGCGCTGGGGCGTGGAGGTCTACCACAGCCTCAAGTCCGTGCTGAAGGAGAAGGGCCTGTCCACCGGGCTGGGCGACGAGGGCGGCTTCGCCCCGAACCTGCCCAGCAACCGGGCCGCGCTGGACCTGATCACCGAGGCGATCACCCGCGCCGGCTACACCCCGGGCAAGGACATCGCCCTGGCCCTGGACGTGGCGTCCTCCGAGTTCTACGAGGACGGCGCCTACCAGTTCGAGGGCAAGTCCCTGACGGCGGCGGACATGAGCGCCTACTACGCCCAGCTGGTGGCCGACTTCCCGCTGGTCTCCATCGAGGATCCGCTGGACGAATCCGACTGGGAGGGCTGGGCCGCCCTGACGGCCGAGTTGGGCGACAAGGTGCAGCTGGTCGGCGACGACCTGTTCGTCACCAACCCCGAACGACTGCAGCAGGGCATCGATGCCAAGACCGCCAACTCCCTGTTGGTCAAGGTCAACCAAATCGGTTCGCTGACCGAAACCCTGGAGGCCGTGGCCCTGGCCCAGCGCAACGGCTACACCACGATCACCTCGCACCGCTCCGGCGAGACCGAGGACACCACGATCGCGGACATCGCCGTGGCCACCAACGCCGGCCAGATCAAGACCGGCGCCCCGGCCCGTTCGGAGCGCGTGGCCAAGTACAACCAGCTGCTGCGCATCGAGGAGGAGCTCGACGACGCAGCCCGCTACGCCGGTCGCGGCGCCTTCCCGCGTTTCACGGCGTAGTTCGGCCCGACCCTCGGTAATGTCTTAAGCGGGGCCCGGCGGCAAGCCGGAGCCGGGCCCGCACGACGACCACGGTGAGGAGCCGCGAATGTCCACCCGACGCCCCAACATGCCGCGGGCCGGCCGCCCGGCCGGCCGCGGGCCTGCTTCGGGCGGCGTGGACGGGAAGGACACCGACGCGCGGGAACCGGAGACCGGACAGGTGATCCGGGCCGACTTCGGCCGGCCCCCGACCGGCTCCGCTCCGCAG
>NZ_JBNHGL010000388.1:0-1777 GCF_059091245.1 Arthrobacter sp. Y3225116 | reverse complement strand
AGTGCCGCCCGTGCCGACGGCCGCGTGCACTGGCCGCTGCAACCGCTGGACCGCCAGGCCGTGGCGGAGTGGACGGCAAGCCGCAGGCCCGCCGCGGACCACGACGTGGCGGCGCGCATCCACGCGGCGGCGGGGGGAACGCCGTTCTATGTCCACGAGCTCCTGGAGGGCGGCACCGGCCCAACTCTCGATACCGCCGCAATCGGCAAGGCCCAGGCGGAAGCCGCCGTCCTTCAAGACCGCCTCGACCGGCTCTCGGCGACCGAGCGCGCTGTGCTGGACGCCGTCGTCGTCCTGGGGGAGGACGCGAGCCACCAGCTCCTGGCGCGCATGACGGGGTTGCCGGCAGCGGGCCTGACCCCGGTGCTGAAACGCCTTGCCGCCGCGCGGTTCCTGAGCGCCCTGCGTCCCCGCCCGCGGATCCAGCACGCCCTGGTGGCCGAAGCGGTGCTCGCCTCGCTGGAGCCCGAACGGCAGGCCGAACTGCACGGCCGGGCGGCGGCCGCCCTGATCGCACAGGGCAGCGAGAGCGCCGTGGTGGCGGGCCACCTCCTGGCGACCGTACCGGGCGCGGACCCTGCCTCGGCCGAGATCCTGCTCGATGCCGCCGGGGGAGCCCGTCGGATCGGCGCGGCGGAGTTCGCCGTCCGACTCATCGAACGGGCCATGGCGGAGAAAGGGCTGACACAGGAGCTGCAGCGCCGGATCGTGATTGAAGCGTCGCTGGCCCATCAGGCCGCCGGCCACCTCCCGCGGGCGGAGGTCCTGGGACGACGGGCGCTGGCCATGACCCGCGGCACCCGGGCGCGCGTCGAGCTGCTGCTGGAGTTCGCCGAGGCCCGGTATTCGATCAACCGGATCGAGGAAAGTGCGCGTTACTACAGCCAGGCCCTGAACGAATTGGACAACGACGGCGACCCGCACACCGAGCTCAGGCGGCGGGTGGTTGCGCTGGCGACAGGGGCGGGGTTCCAGCAGCTGCAGTTCTCGGCGGAGTACCGCCAGGAGCTGGCGAGCATCCTGGCGCAGGACCCGGCGCACGACGGCCCGAGCGACCGGCTGCTGCTGGTGCAGGAGGCGCTGCGGCTGACCGTGACCGGAATCGATGCCAAACGCAGCGGGGAACTGGCCCTGCGGGCGTGCGCCGGCGGAAAGCTGCTGGCGGAGGTCGGCGCGGAGTCGAACATCATCAACTACGCAACCGGTGCGCTCAACGGCTCGGAACAGGACGCCGCGGCCCTCGAGTTGCTGGACGCGGCCATCGCGGAGGCACGGGCCAACTCCTCGCCGATGGCGAACGCCACCTTGACCTACTGCCGCGGCGCCATCCACTTGAACCGGGGGCGGCTGCGGCTGGCCCAGATGGACCTGGAAACGAGCATGCAGGCGGCGGACACCGGCTGGCGGACGTACCTGGAGGTAGCCTGCGTGACGCTGGCCGAAATCTACCTTGCCCGGGACGACCTGGCCGCCGCCGACGCCCTGCTCAAACGGGTCCCGCTGGCGGAAGAACGCGTGCCGCTGGTCCAGGCGATGGCGCTCCAGCTGCACGGAGTGGTGGCCGCCGGACACGGCGACCACCAGCTGGCGCTCGAGTACTTCGCCACCGCCATGGACCTCGGCGCCGGCCTGGGCCCGACACTGAACCTGTGGACGCGCAGCGCCATCGAATCCGCCGCCCGTGCCGGGCAGGCCGAATACGCCGCCGCGGTTGCCGCCGAGCTGCTCCAGGACGTCCGCTCCTTCGGCGCCCCGCGCCTGACCGGCGCGGTGCTGC
>NZ_JBNHGL010000387.1:0-1796 GCF_059091245.1 Arthrobacter sp. Y3225116 | reverse complement strand
CAGCGCCCGCGCGAGCGGGTGGCGGGCCAGCCGGGCGATGACGGCGGCCCGGCCCAACAGCAGTCCCGCCTGGGGGCCGCCCAGGAGTTTGTCACCGCTGGCGATGACGACGTCGGCGCCGGCGGCGAGCGCCCCGGAGATGTCCGGCTCCTGGGGCAGCACCGGGTCCGGTTGGAGCAGGCCGCTGCCCAGGTCCACGACCAACGGGATCCGGTGTTCCTCGGCCAGGGACCGGAGCTGGCCGACGCCGACGTCGGCGGTGAATCCGCTGACCCGGAAATTGCTCGGGTGCACCTTGAGCAGGCAGCCGGTCTGCGCGCCGATCGCCGAGGCGTAGTCCGCCAGGTGTGTCCGGTTGGTGGTGCCCACCTCGCGCAGCCGGGCACCGGTGGATTCAATCAACTCGGGAAGCCTGAAACCGGCCCCGATCTCGACGAGCTCGCCGCGGCTGATCACCACTTCGCGGGACGCGGCCAGGGCGGTGGTGGCCAGCACCAGGGCCGCGGCGCCGTTGTTGACCACCAGCGCTTCCTCGGCGGCCGGGCAGGCGTCCAGCAAAGCCTGCCGCGCACCGGCCCCGCGCCGGGACCGTCCGCCGGTGGGCAGATCCATCTCGACGTCGACATAACCGGCCGCCGACAGCACCGCCTGGCGGGCTGATCCGGAGAGCGGAGCGCGTCCCAGATTCGTGTGGACGATGACGCCGGTGGCGTTCAGCACCGCCCGCAACGAGCTGGCCGCGCGGGTAGCCACCGCGGTCAGGACCGTCGCCTCGACGTCTTCCGGGGCAAGGTCGCCGCGACGCGCCTGTTCCTGCACGTCCCGGACGGTGGAACGGATGACGTCGTCGCCAAGGCGCACGCGTGCGTGGAGAAGTTCCGGATGCGCGAGCAGCTGGTCGGTGCGCGGAATGTGCCGGCGCGGGTCGTTCTGGCCCACGGCCCTCCTTCCAGGTCACCTTCAGCTGCAGCAGCTGGCGGAAGCGGACGGGAATCGAACCCGCCAGGCCGAGGTACTCGGCCTCACCGGTTTTGAAGACCGGGGGGCCCACCAGGACCCGGACGCCTCCACGAGCATGGTAACACCGGCCCGCCGCTCCTATGCTGTGATCATGAACGGGATCACCGGCGTCGCAGAAGAATCCGCCGCAGCAGTCCGGCTCACGGGATACGCGCACGGCGGAGGCTGCGCCTGCAAGATTCCGCCCGGCGAGCTCGAGGACGTTGTCCGCGGCCTTACCGGCCAAACCAACCCGGACGTCCTGGTGGGGCTCGACGACGGCGACGACGCATCCGCCGTGCGGGTCGGCGAGGACCTCGCGGTGCTCTCGACGGCGGACTTCTTCCCTCCCGTGGTCGACGACGCGTATGACTGGGGCCGGATCGCGGCGGCGAACGCCCTCTCGGACATCTACGCCATGGGCGGCCGCCCGGTCAGCGCGATCAACCTGGTCGGCTGGCCCCGTGACGTCCTGCCGATGGAACTGCTGACCGAAGTGCTGCGCGGCGGGCTCGCCGTGGCTTCCGGGGCCGGCTGTCCGGTGACGGGCGGCCACTCGGTTGACGACCCGGAACCGAAGTACGGGATGGCCGTGACCGGCATCGCCGACCCCGGCAAGCTGATGCGCAATGACGCGGCCCGGCCCGGGCTGCCCCTCACGCTCACCAAGCCGATCGGCCTCGGCCTGCTCAACAACCGGCACAAGAGGACCGGTGAGGTCTTCGATGAGGCAATCGCCGTGATGACGCAGCTGAACCGGGAGGCCGCGGGCGCGGCGGTGCGCGGCGGCGTCCGCA
>NZ_JBNHGL010000386.1:0-1804 GCF_059091245.1 Arthrobacter sp. Y3225116 | reverse complement strand
GCCCCAGCCGCTTCCGCCGCAACCGCAGCCCGGCCCGTTCCCCGATCCGGGGCCGATCCTGCCGCCGCGAAGGCCCTGACGTACCCGCCGGTTCGCGCCGGCAACGTCCCGCAACACAGCCGGTGTGCGCATCCGGCCCCCTAGAATGAACGCGTGACCGCTACCCTTCCGCGCGCATGAGTTCGCGCCTGCACAGCCTCGTCGTCGAGACGCTTGGCAAGCGCATCGTCTCCGGTGAGCTGGCGGCCGGCGCCACCGCGCATGCCGAGCAGTTCGAGGCCGAGCTCGGCGTCTCCCGTTCCGTGCTGCGCGAGGCCGTGCGCGTGCTGCAGTCGCTGGGGCTGGTCGAGTCCGTCAAGCGCATCGGCATCCGGGTACTGCCGCCGGAGCAGTGGAACAAGTTCGACCCCTCGGTGATCCGCTGGCGCCTGGCCGGGGATGGCAAAGGCGTGCAGTTGCGCTCGCTGACCGAGCTGCGCTCCGCCGTCGAACCGGCCGCCGCCGAGCTGGCCGCGCAGCATGCACCGCAGGACACAGCGGCGGAGCTCATGGCCGTCGCGGCGAAGATGCGGGCGGTGGGACGGGCCGGCGACCTGCAGCAGTTCCTGGAGCTGGACATCCACTACCACACGCTGGTGCTGGCGGCCTCCGGCAACGAGATGTTCGCGCAGATGCACTCGATGATCGCCGAGGTGCTGCGCGGCCGCACCGATTACGGGCTGATGCCGGCGCACCCGCACGAAGAAGCGCTGCAATTGCACGTCGACGTCGCGGACGCCATCCAGTCCGGCCGCCCGGAAGCGGCCCGGGCGGCGATGGACCAGATCATGCGGCGGACCGTGGAGGAAGTACGCAGCGTCTGGGAGTCCGAGCCCCGGCTGTTCGAAGCCCCCGGCGCCTAGGCCTCCATTCCCCCGCATCGACTGTTCAGCAGGCGCCCTTCCCGTGTTCGAGAAGGGCGCCTGCCGAACAGTAGATCCCGGGCGCGGACCGACCGCCCCGGCGGCTACTCTGCGTCGCTGAACCGCAGCAGCACCTTGCCGCTCTGTGACGAGTCCCGCGCCATGCCGAACGCCTCTAGGGCGTCGGCCGCGGCGTATTCGTGCGTGGTCACCGGGTCCGCGTAGAGGGAGCCGTCGGCCAGCGCCGCAATCACTTCATCGATCTCGTCGTTGAAGCGGAAGGAACCCACCAGCTCCAGCTCCCGGGTGATCGCCAGCGAGATCAGCGCCGGCTGCTCGCCCGAGGGCAGCAGCCCCACCATCACCACGCGGCCGCCGCGGGCCGCACCGCGCACGGCCGACGCCAGGCCGTGATGGTTGCCGGACGACTCCAGGCAGATGTCTGCCTCGACCCCGGCGATAGCCTCGGCATCGGTCGCCAACAGCGTGCGGCCGGCACCGACTTCCCGGGCGATGTCCAGCGGCTTCTCGTGCATGTCGACGGCGACGATCTCGCCCGCGCCGGCCCGCTTCAGCACCGCGATGATCAGGGCGCCGATCGGGCCGCAGCCGATGACCAGCACCCGCTTGCCCGCCACGTCTCCGGCCCGCGCGACGGCATGCCAGGCCACGCTGGCCGGCTCCACCAGGGCGGCCCGCCGCAGCGGCAGTTTGGCGGGCAGTTCCCGCAGCATCCGCGTCGGCAGGTTTACGTAGCGGGCGAATGCGCCTTCGGTGTGCGGGAAACGTGCGGCGCTGCCCAGGTACGTGCAGCCCGGCGAGAGGTTCGGGCGGTCCTCCGGGTACCTGGACCCGTCACCCGGTCCGGGCGTCGCCGGATGCACGGCCACGGCCGTGCCGGC
>NZ_JBNHGL010000385.1:0-1810 GCF_059091245.1 Arthrobacter sp. Y3225116 | reverse complement strand
GGTGAGGCGGGCGGCTGCCGCGCTGTCCGGGCCCGCGGCCTGCGTGCGGCACCGGCAGCAATTAGGGCAGGAAAGCGTTTCTTATTCGCGGAGAACATAGGTTAGCCTTACTTGAGTCGCTTTTTCCGGCCCGAGGGGGTATGCGCATGCCAGCTGATCCGGCTGCAACGGCGCCTTCCCGGCCGGCGCCCGGGCCTCGGCTGGGCCGCGCTGCGGGCGGCGCGAACGGGACCGGCAGGCCGTCCTCGACCGCTCCCGGCGCGGCACGGCTCCCGCGCAGGGTGCTGGTGGGCATCCCGGCCGCCCTGGTGGTCCTGGCGCTGGTCTGCTGTGCCTCGCTGGCCCTCGGGGCGCGCCCCATCAGCGTGGAGACGTTCATCCAGGCCTTCGTCGCCTTCGACCCCGCCAACGGAGACCACGCCGTGGTCCACTCGCGCATCCCGCGGACCGTCACCGGACTGCTGGTGGGAGCGGCCTTGGGCGTCGCCGGCGCCGCCATGCAGGGGGTGGCGCGCAACCCGCTGGGCGATCCCGGCATCCTGGGCGTAAACGCCGGGGCCGCGCTCGCGGTCGTGGCGGGCATCTTCCTGTTCGGCGTGACCCAACTTTCCGGCTACGTCTGGTTCGCGTTCGCCGGCGCCGCGCTCGCTGCCGTGCTGGTCTACGGGGTGGCGAGCATGGGACGGGAAGGGGCCACCCCGATCAAGCTGGCGCTGGCCGGCGCCGCCCTGTCCGCGGGGCTGAGTTCACTGATGTACTCGGTGCTGGTGACCAACCAGGACACGCTGGAGGGCTTCCGCTACTGGCAGGTGGGGTCGGTGGCCGGCCGCGGCTGGGACCTGATCGGCCAGGTGGCCCCGTTCATCGCCGTCGGACTGGTGATCACGCTGTTCACCGGGAGGATCCTGAACAACTTGTCGCTGGGCGACGACGTGGCCCGCGGCCTGGGCCAAAAAGTGGGCCTGTCCCGTGCCATCACGGCGCTCGGCGTAGTGATCCTGTGCGGCGCGGCGACCGCCATCGCCGGACCGATCGCCTTCGTGGGCCTGATCATCCCGCACATGGTCCGCGCCCTGACCGGACCGGACTACCGCTGGATCCTGCCCTGCTCCATGGTGCTGGCCCCCGTGCTGCTGGTCGGCGCCGACGTGGCCGGCCGCTTCCTGGCACCGCCCGGCGAGATCGAAGCCGGCATCACTACCGCGGTGATCGGCGCGCCCGTGTTCATCGGGCTGGTCCGGCGGCGGAAGGCGGCCGGGCTGTGAGCAAGGTGGACACCCCGCGCGGAAAGCGCCCCGAATCGGCGCAGCAGGCGGCCGGCTCCGCTTTGCCCCAGGCCCCGGATCGCCCAGGGCAGGGTTTGTCGTCGAGTGCAGGGTATATGGAGGGTGCACTCGAAGACTTACCCCGCACCCGCGGAGGCGGCGGCCAGCGAGCCGCGGCTCCCGTCAGGGCCGGACGACGCAGCCGGCGGCGCGCGGCGGTCATCGCCGCCCTGGCGGGCTTCGTCGTCGTCCTGTTTTTTGTCAACGTCCTGCTGGGCAGCTACACCGTGACCATCCCGGACTTCTTCCGGCTGCTGGCCGGCGAACAGATCCCCGGGGCCAGCTTCATCGTGATGGAGCACAAACTGCCGCGGGCCGTGATTGGCGTGTTGGTCGGGCTCGCGTTCGGCCTGGCCGGCAGCATCTTCCAGACCATGCTGCGGAACCCGCTGGCCAGCCCGGACATCATCGGCATCAGCTACGGGGCCAGCGCCTCCGCCGTGACCGCGATCGTCGTGTTCGGCGCGGCCGGCGCCGCGGTCTCC
>NZ_JBNHGL010000384.1:0-1820 GCF_059091245.1 Arthrobacter sp. Y3225116 | reverse complement strand
AGGCCGCCGTCGACGCCCAGCGCCGCCAGGCCGGCGAGCAGGCGCACACCGGCACGCACATCATCCATGCGGCCCTGCACCAGATCCTGGGCCCGGAGGCGCTGCAGCGCGGTTCCTTCAACAAGGCCGGCTACCTTCGCTTCGACTTCTCCTGGGGCGAGGGCCTCTCCGACGCCGCCAAGTCGGAGGTCGAAGAGGTCTCGAACCTGGCCATCCGCAACAACTTCGAGGTCCAGACCCGCGTGATGCCGCTGGCCCAGGCCCGCGAGCTGGGCGCCATGGCGCTGTTCGGCGAGGCCTACGGGGACACCGTGCGCGTGGTGGAGATCGACGGCGCGTGGTCCCGCGAGCTCTGCGGCGGCACCCATGTGGAGGCCACCTCGCAGATCGGTTCGCTGACCCTGCTGGGCGAGGCATCGGTGGGTTCGGGCAACCGGCGCGTGGAGGCGTTCGTGGGCATGGAGGCCTTCCGCCACATGGCCGCCGAGCGCGCGCTGGTGAACGAACTCTCCGAAATGCTGAAGGTGCCGGGGGCACAGCTGCCCGAGCGGATTTCCGCCACCCTGGCCAAGCTCAAGTCCGTGGAGAAGGAGCTGGACAAGCTCCGCAAGGAACAGCTCGCGGCCTCGGCCGCCTCGCTGGTGGCCCAGGCCCAGGACGTGGCGGGGGTCCGGCTGCTGGCGCACCATGCCGGCGAACTCAGCGGCGCGGACGACCTGCGCAGCCTGGCCCTGGACCTGCGGACGCGGCTGGGCTCCGACCCGGTCGCCGTGGCGATGACGGGGGTGGCCAACGGCCGGCCCCTGATCCTGGTGGCCACCAACGAGGCCGCCCGTGCCGCCGGTGTCAAGGCCGGCGCCCTGGTCAAGACCGCCGCCGGAGTACTGGGCGGCGGAGGCGGCGGCAAGGACGACGTGGCGCAGGGCGGCGGGTCCGATGCCACCAAGATCGACGAGGCTCTGGCCGCGGTGACGGCCGCGGTCGCCAACCGCTAGGGCATCCGGTGTCTGTTTCCGATTATCCGCGCGGCACCAAGCTTGGTGTCGACGTCGGCGCGGTGCGCGTGGGCGTGGCCAGCTGCGATCCGGACGGGATCCTGGCCACCCCGGTGCGCACCCTGAAGCGCGATGCCAAGAAAGACAGCGACGTCAGGGTCCTGGTGCGTGAGGCCGCCGAGCGGGACGCCGTGCAGGTGTTCGTGGGGCTGCCGCGGACCCTCTCGGGCGGCGACTCGGCCTCCACCGAAATGGCCCGCGATTACGCCCGGAAGCTGGCCGCGGCGCTGGCCGGGGCGGGGTCGGTAGCCAGGGTCAACCTGATCGACGAGCGCCTGACGACTGTGGCGGCGCACCGCGGACTGCGGGAGGCTGGTATGGATACACGTCAACATCGTAAAGTAGTTGATCAGGTAGCCGCAGTGGGTATACTGCAGCAGGCTATTGACATGCAACGGGCCCAAGGGCAGGACGTGGGGACACCTGTCGCACCGCCCGCCGGCAGCCATGTGCCGGCTGCCAGCCATGAGGAGCCGACGATTTCGCACGGACATGACCGAAGCGGGGACCCCGGGACATGAGCAAGCACCCCGACGACTGGAACAACCTGCCGTCCCGGCGCGCCGCACGCGGCCGCCAGGCCGCCGACCCGCGCTTCGACGACACCGTCCCGCCGTATTGGGACGACGACGCCGTACCCGAATGGGAGGAAGCGCCCGCGGACGAGGCATGGCCTTCTCCGCCCGCCCAGCCCGCGGCCCCCGTCGCCCCCACTCGGGGCGAGCCGGCTGCCGGCATAGGGGAGGCACCGGCCCCGGCGGGTTT
>NZ_JBNHGL010000383.1:0-1828 GCF_059091245.1 Arthrobacter sp. Y3225116 | reverse complement strand
GCCAGGACCAGCGCGCCCTGCCCGGCGGGGAGCCGCCGCGGCTCGGCGGAGAAGTTGCAGCAGATCGCCAAGGAGCCGCGCCGCAGGATCAGCCAGCCCTCCTCCGCGTGGGACTCCACCGACAAGGACGCGAAGTCCGGTTCCGTCAGCTCCGGATGCTGCTTCCGGAGGGCGATCAGCCGGGTGTAGAGCTCGAGGAGCCGGGCATGGTCGCCCGTCCCGGGCTCGGCCCAGTCCAGTTTCGAGTTGTGGAACGTTGCCGGGTCCTGCGGATCGGGCACTACCGCAGGGTCCCAGCCCATCCGCTCGAACTCCTTGAGCCTGCCGGCAGAGGTCGCCTCGCCGAGCTCCGGTTCGGGATGGGAGGTGAAAAATTGCCACGGCGTGGAGGCCGCAAATTCTTCGCCCATGAACACCATCGGCGTAAACGGAGACATCAGGTTCAGCACGGCGGCCAGCGCCAGCTGCCCGTAGCCGAGGGTGCCGGTGAGCCGGTCTCCGGCGGCACGGTTGCCGATCTGGTCGTGGTTCTGGGTGCAGACCACCAGTTGCCCGGCGGTCACCCGGTCCTTGTTGATCGGCCGGCCGTGGTGCCGTTCCCGGAACGAGGAATATCCGCCGTCGTGGAAGAAGCCGTCCCGCAGCACCTTTTCCAGCGCCCCCAGTCCGGCAAAGTCGGCGTAGTAGCCGCTGGTTTCGCCGGTGAGGTTCACGTGCACGGCGTGGTGGAAGTCGTCGCTCCACTGGCCGGCCAGGCCGTAGCCGTTCACCTGCCGGGGCTCGATCAGCCGCGGATTGTTGAGGTCGGACTCGGCGACCAGGAACAACGGCTTGTCCAGCTCGGCGGCACACGCGTCCGTCGCCGCCGCGATCTCCTCGAGGATGTGCACGGCGCGCTCGTCCCGCAGCGCGTGCACCGCATCCAGGCGCAGGCCGTCCACGTGGTAGTCGCGGAACCACATCAGCACGTTGTCGAGGATGAAGCGGCGGACCTCGTCCGATCCGGGGCCGTCCAGGTTCACGGACTCGCCCCAGGTGTTGGCGCTGCCGCTGCTCAGGTACGGCCCGAACCGCGGCAGGTAGTTTCCGCTGGGACCCAGGTGGTTGTAAACCACGTCCTGGATGACGCCGATGCCCTTGGCATGGGCGGCGTCCACGAACCGCTGGTAGGCGGCCGGGCCGCCGTAGCTCTCCTGCACCGCGTACCAGAGCACGCCGTCGTAGCCCCAGTTGTGCGTGCCGTTGAACGCGTTGACCGGCAGCAGTTCCACATAATCCACCCCGAGTCCGGCCAGGTAGTCGAGCTTGGCCGCGGCGGAATCCAGCGTGCCCTCGGAGGTGAACGTACCGATGTGCAGTTCGTAGATCACCCCGCCCAGCCCCGGCGAAACCCAGTCCCGGTCCTGCCAGCGGTGGGCCCCGGCGTCGAAGGTCCGGGACATCCCGTGCACCCCGTCCGGCTGGCGGCGCGAGCGCGGATCCGGCAGCACCGCGTCCCCGCCGTCCAGCAGATAGCCGTAGTCGCACTCCCCCTCGGGCGCTGCGGCGGGGTTCGCCAGACGCCACCAGCCGGCGTCGTCCGGGCCCTGCATCGGCAGCCGTGCGGCGCCGGCCTGCAGTTCCACCCTTCCGGCACGCGGGGCCCACACCGCGAAGTCCCGGCTCATGACTTCTCCTCCTGTTCGCGCACCAGCAGCGCCACCGGCAATTCCGTCAGCACGCCGGCCAACGGCAGGACGCCGTTGCTTGCGTGGCTCCGCCCGCTGAGCACATCGCGGTATCGTCCGGCGGGCAGGACGACGGCGGTGTCCCGCCACCCGCCGTCGCG
>NZ_JBNHGL010000382.1:0-1852 GCF_059091245.1 Arthrobacter sp. Y3225116 | reverse complement strand
TGGCCGCGACGTTCGGGGCGTTCGCCGACGCCGCCGATGATCAGCATGCCGCCGGCCAGCGACTGCGCAAGGTCGTGGAAGACGCCTACGAGGCGGCGACCACGCGGGCTCTCGCCGCCACGGAGGACGGAACGCTCCTCCGGGGCGAGGTGCTGGCGCGCTGGCAGGACTTCGTCGGCACCGGGGAATTCTTTCGGGGAATCGAGAGCGGCATAGGCCTGCTGCGGGACCGGATCGGCGCGTTCTTTTCCGGCAAACCCGCTCCCTCCGTCGAAGTCGAGGAAGCCATCGAGTCCGGGCTGCAGGCCGTCGTCGTCGAGGCAGCGGCCGCCGGGGCGGAGGAGGCCGACACGCGCTGGCGGACGGACCCGGCCGGGCAGGGCCTGCTCGGGCGCGACGACCTGTCCACCCCCAGCGCGGGCTTTGCGGACGAGGTAGCGCGTGAAATCCGGGCGTGGCAGGCAGACCTGCTGGACCTGATCCGCAGCGAGGGCGAAAGCAAGCGCTTCACCGCCCGCATGCTCTCCTTCGGAGTCAACGGCCTCGGGGTAGCGCTGATGGTGGTGATTTTCGCGGCCACCGGAGGGCTGACCGGTTTGGAAATCGGCGTGGCGGGCGGCACGGCCGTGGTGGGCCAGAAGCTGCTGGAAGCGGTCTTCGGCGAGGACGCCGTACGCAGGCTGGCGCGCAAGGCCCGCGCCGAGCTGCAGGAGCGCACGCGCAGGCTAATGCGCGCCGAAGCGGAGCGCTTCCTGTCCCGGATCCCGGACGTGCAGGAGGCAGGGACCCTGCGCGAACTGGCAGGGCGGCTGCAGGCCCTGGGGGCAAAGACGGACACGGGAGCCCCGGATTGAGCCGCCACCGGGGCCAGCCCGAAACCTCCCTGTTGCAGGCACGGCTGGATGCCCTGAACACGGCCGCCGAGCTCGCCGCGGGAGTGCTGCCGGAAGCGGAACTAGCACCCGTCACCGAGGTCTTGGAACGGGCCAGCACCCGCCGTTCCCTGTCTGCCGAGCACACCGTGGTCGGCTTTTTCGGTGCGACCGGCAGCGGAAAGTCCTCCCTCTTCAACGCCGTATCCGGGACGCGCCACGCCACGGTGGCGGCACGTCGCCCCACCACGTCGGAAGCAATGGCGGGAATTTGGGGAACGGCCGGCAGCGAACCGCTGCTGGACTGGCTGCAGGTGGCCAACCGGCACGTGGTGGAGGACGGGTCCTTCGCCGGGCACGGCGGCCTGATCCTGCTGGACCTGCCGGACTTTGATTCCACCGCCGTCGAGCATCGCGCCATTGTGCAACGGTTCGCCGGCCAGGTCGACGTACTGGTCTGGGTGCTGGATCCGCAGAAGTACGCCGATGCCGCCGTGCACCAAGGATTCCTGCGCCCGCTGGCCTCCCACGATGCCGTAACGCTGGTGGTGCTGAACCAGGTGGACCGGCTGGCCGAGGGACAGCTGCAACCGGTACTGGGTTCGCTGAGGGAGATTTTGCTGCGGGACGGGCTCGCCCGGGTGGATGTCTACCCGGTCTCCGCGAAGACGGGGACCGGCCTCGACGAGCTAACGGCAGCCATCACGGCCTTCGCCGACAAGCGGCAGGCCGCGGCGGAGCGGCTGCTCGCCGACGTCAGAAAGGCAGCCCGGGCCCTGGCCGTTGAACCCGAGGCGGAGCCGGCAGGCGTCAGCAAGGCGTCCAGGAGCGTGTTGGCCGAGCAGTTGGCGCAGGCGGCAGGCGTGGACGCGATCAGCGACGCCGTGGGCGCCGATCGGCATGCCTTCGCGCAGCTTGAACTGGGCGATGGACTTGCGGGCCTTGGTGATCTGTGGCTTCTGACCGGTGATCTGGGTCAG
>NZ_JBNHGL010000381.1:0-1862 GCF_059091245.1 Arthrobacter sp. Y3225116 | reverse complement strand
TCCTGCTCGGTGCGGGCCAGCATGGCCACGGCGGCGCCGGGCAGCGTGGCCTGTTCGTGCACCAGCAGCCGGATCAGCGTGGCGAAGGTTGCCGCGCTCTGGTGCGCCGTCGGATGGCCGTGGGTGAGCGCCGAGCCGTCCGTGGCCAGCCGCTGGACCGTCTGGTCGTCGACGAACGGCAGCAGCCCGAACGGAGCCGACCGGACCACCGTGCCGCAGTCCTTCGAGCCCCGGTTGACCGGGCGCGCCCGCGTTCCCATTTCCCCGGTGGCCAGGCCGGACAGGCAGTCGGCGCCGGGGTCGCGGCGGGCGTGCAGCACCTCCTGTTCGTCGATCCAGCGCGGCTGCGGTTCCGGCGCGTTGTCCGGATAGCGGCCTTCCTGGGTGGCGTACCAGCGCAGGTAAGCCAGCCAGAGGCAGGCGGCTTCGTCGGCGGCGGTACCGGCGTTGGCCCATTCCAGCGCCTCGGTCAGCCCGTCGAGGGTATACAGCGTCAGCTGCGTGTCGTCGGAGAAGTGGCCGGGCTCCGCCAGCTGGGAGAAGTCCCGCAGCCCGTCCGCCCCGAAGCGCCCGGCGATCGCGTCGAAGGAGTCGAATTCGACGCCGGCCCCCAACTGGTCCGCCAGGGCGCCTCCGAGCAGGCAGCCGCGCACCCGCGAGGCGAACTCCGGCACCGCGTGGGCCGTCGTCTCCGGCTGGGTCTCGGGCGGCGGCGGCACGGCGCCGGGAGCGGGCTGGATGGCGCCGGGAGGGGGCGGCGCGCTGCCGGCGAAGTCCGGTGCGTCGGCGGAGGGGGAACCGGGGAGCGGGGCATCGTTAGTCACGACTACCAGCTTAGGCGTGGGACCGGGCCTTTCGCCGGGCGTCCTTCCCGGGCAGCACCCAGCGTTTTCACAGACCCCAATGCCAGAGTGGAGTAGTTTTGAGTAACCCGCCGGCTGCTGGCCGGCCCTGCAGAAGGACAGTATCCATGGCAGCAGCCCACCCCGCGTCACCGGCTCCGGCCGTCCACGCCGCCCCGCCCCGGCTCGGCGAGGGGCGCAGCTACTCGGCCCGCATCGGCGCCGAAGTGGCAGGTTCGTTCCTGCTCTTTTTCGGCGCCCTGGGGATCGGCATGTTCAATCCGCAGGGCGGCTTCAGCGTTCCCTTCGGCTTCGGCCTGGCTGTCGTTGCCGGCATGCTTGCGTTCGGCCACGTCTCCGGCGGCCACTTCAACCCGGCCATCACGCTGGGCAGCGCGCTCGCCGGCCGGACCTCCTGGAAGTCGGTGCTGCCCTACATCCTGGCGCAGCTGGCCGGCACCTCGCTGGCCGCGGTCGTGCTCTGGGTGATCATGGGCAGCCACCCGGTCAGCGCCCAGTCGGCCGGCGTGTTCACGTCCATCTCCAACGGCTACGCCGGCGGCGACGAACTGGGCTTCTCGATGGCGGGGGTGTTCCTGGCCGAGACCATCGCCACCGGGCTGCTCGTGGCGGTCTACCTCGGTGCCACCTCGTCCCTGGACCGGCTCCGCAGCGCCCCGTACGCGGTAGGGCTTGCGTTCGGCGTGCTGACCGCCGTGATGCTCCCGATTTCCAACGCCGGCCTGAACCCCGCCCGCTCCACGGCCGCGGTGTATTTCGCCGACGGCAGCCCGCTGGGCGAACTGTGGCTGTTCTGGGCGGCCCCGCTGCTCGGTGCGGTGATCGCCGGGCTGCTCTACCGCAGTGCCGAGCTGGTGCCGGGGGCGCGCAAGGCAACCAACGACGGCGATGCACGGGCTGCAACGACCGGCGAGCCTGTGGAGGGGAAGACTGCCGCCGGCGGGGCTTCCGCCGGCACGGTGTCCACCGGAGGCGCGGCCGGATCCGCGGCCGCCGGCC
>NZ_JBNHGL010000380.1:0-1863 GCF_059091245.1 Arthrobacter sp. Y3225116 | reverse complement strand
GCTCCGGCCGCCCCGCCGGGCCGCACAGACCGCACACAGCAAACCGAGGGCGCCGGCGCGCCGGCCCGGTTCCCGCTCTCGGTCTGGCTGTTCGCCGGTTACGCGCTGTTGTCCGGCCTGGGCATGCAGGCCACTAACGTCTACCTGCCGCTGTTCACCGTCCGGGAACTGGGCTTCAGCCTGGTCATGGGCGGCGTGGCAGCCGGCGTCTCCGGCGTCGTCGGCGTGACCTCCCGGGTGCTGTGGGGGCGGCGCATGGCCACCGGTGTGCGGGCCTCCACGCTGCTCATCCTGCTCGGAATCGGGGCGCTCGGCGGAGCGGGAGCATTCCTGGCCTCGGGCTCGCTCGGAGTCCCGGCGTTGCTCTGGCTGGGCGTCGTCCTGCACGGGGCCACCGTGCTGGGCACCAATGTGGTGGTGATCGCGGGGGTGATGCGCGTGGTTGCGGCCGAACGGGTGGGAGCTGCCTCCGGGATTGTCTCGATGGGGATGTATGTCGGTTTCGCCGCCGGTCCCCTGCTCATGGGCCTGCTGCTCGAGACCACCGGCAGCTTCGATACCGGCTGGCTCCTGGTGGGCGCCGGATACCTGCTGTGCTCGGTGCTGGCCGTCGCCCTCCGCGCCTACGGCAACCGCGCCGGCGTCGTGCGCTGACACGCCTGGCCTGACCGGCTTCCGGGGCAGGGCCGGAGAGCCGCCTCGGGTAGCTTGGTGAATGGTTAGATTTGGGACGGCAGGAAGGCACATGGTGAAACAACGCGCACTCGGACGGTCGGGATTGCACGTCTCAGAACTGAGTTTTGGGGCCGGCGGGTACTGGGGCATGAAGGCTTTCCCCGAACGGCAGGCGGCGCATTTGGTCGGCCAGGCGCTCGACGGCGGCATCACCGCCATTGACACGGGCCCGAATTACAGCCGCGGGAACGCCGAGGAGCGGTTGGGCCGGCTCCTCAAGGGCCGCACCGAAAATCTGGTGATCTCCACGAAGGTCGGATCCCACTGGATCAACAACCGGAACGTGAAGGATTACTCGGCCCGGGCCATCGAAAACAGCGTGCACGGCAGTCTGCGGCGGCTCCAGCTGGACCACCTGCCCTTGCTGCACTTTCATGGTTTCCCCCATCCGGCCGGTCCCGCGATCGACACCGTCCTGAAGCTGAAGGAACAGGGGAAGGTCGGGGCGCTCGGCGTCTCCACCGGCCGCGGCGGGGCAGCGAAGGCGCTGAAGCTGGGCATTTTCGACGCCCTCATGCTGGAATACAACATCGTGGACCGGTCGCTGGCGCCGGTGATCTCGCAGGCGCAGGAAGCCGGTGTGGGCGTCATGCTCAAGTCGCCGCTGGCCCAGACCCTCTACTCGCGCGACATCTTCAAGATCGCCGGCCCCAGCGACGTCTGGTACCTGTTGCGGGCGCTGAAGAACCACCGGCACAAGTTTGTGCAGGGCCGGAAGTACCGGTTCATCAACGACGTCGACGGCCTCTCCGCGAGTGAGATCGCGCTGGCCTTCGTGCTCAGCCATCCGGGGGTCTCCAGTGCGGTGATCGGCACCGTGAAACCAGAACACCTGCGCTCCAACCTCAAGGCGCCGCACGTCCGGCTGCCGGCGGAGCTGTTGGAGCGGATCGAGCAGGCGGGCTCTGCGGCCCGGAGATGAGGGTGCGCGTCCCGGAGCCGAAGCGGCCGGAAGGAGACGCCGCTTCCGCCCCTGCACGGGCCGCCGGTGCGGGGCTTTCCTAAGGCAGGTAGGCCGAGGCGGTCCAGAGATGGAAGACACCGAACCAATCAGGGCTATCAAGACGCCGACAAAGAACGGCACGCCCCACTCGAGCGTGGGAATGGCGAAGCCGTAGGCGCCGATAG
>NZ_JBNHGL010000379.1:0-1870 GCF_059091245.1 Arthrobacter sp. Y3225116 | reverse complement strand
AAAGGGCACCGTACTGGCATGCGGCCAACCGCGAAAGACACCGAATCCGTTGATATTCCACCCATGAGCACCCGCCGGACAACAGACGCGTCCGCAACGGGCTTGCCCTGCAAACCACCCAACCCGCACTATGACGGGCCAGGACAGGTTCGAGGAAGCTCCTTAGAAAGGAGGTGATCCAGCCGCACCTTCCGGTACGGCTACCTTGTTACGACTTAGTCCCAATCGCCGGTCCCACCTTCGACGGCTCCCTCCCACAAGGGGTTAGGCCACCGGCTTCGGGTGTTACCAACTTTCGTGACTTGACGGGCGGTGTGTACAAGGCCCGGGAACGTATTCACCGCAGCGTTGCTGATCTGCGATTACTAGCGACTCCGACTTCATGGGGTCGAGTTGCAGACCCCAATCCGAACTGAGACCGGCTTTTTGGGATTAGCTCCACCTCACAGTATCGCAACCCATTGTACCGGCCATTGTAGCATGCGTGAAGCCCAAGACATAAGGGGCATGATGATTTGACGTCGTCCCCACCTTCCTCCGAGTTGACCCCGGCAGTCTCCCATGAGTCCCCGCCATTACGCGCTGGCAACATGGAACGAGGGTTGCGCTCGTTGCGGGACTTAACCCAACATCTCACGACACGAGCTGACGACAACCATGCACCACCTGTGAACCGGCCCCGAAGGGAAGGACTGTTTCCAGCCCGATCCGGCCCATGTCAAGCCTTGGTAAGGTTCTTCGCGTTGCATCGAATTAATCCGCATGCTCCGCCGCTTGTGCGGGCCCCCGTCAATTCCTTTGAGTTTTAGCCTTGCGGCCGTACTCCCCAGGCGGGGCACTTAATGCGTTAGCTACGGCGCGGAAAACGTGGAATGTCCCCCACACCTAGTGCCCAACGTTTACGGCATGGACTACCAGGGTATCTAATCCTGTTCGCTCCCCATGCTTTCGCTCCTCAGCGTCAGTTACAGCCCAGAGACCTGCCTTCGCCATCGGTGTTCCTCCTGATATCTGCGCATTTCACCGCTACACCAGGAATTCCAGTCTCCCCTACTGCACTCTAGTCTGCCCGTACCCACTGCAGACCCGGGGTTGAGCCCCGGGCTTTCACAGCAGACGCGACAAACCGCCTACGAGCTCTTTACGCCCAATAATTCCGGACAACGCTTGCGCCCTACGTATTACCGCGGCTGCTGGCACGTAGTTAGCCGGCGCTTCTTCTGCAGGTACCGTCACTTTCGCTTCTTCCCTGCTGAAAGAGGTTTACAACCCGAAGGCATTCATCCCTCACGCGGCGTCGCTGCATCAGGCTTTCGCCCATTGTGCAATATTCCCCACTGCTGCCTCCCGTAGGAGTCTGGGCCGTGTCTCAGTCCCAGTGTGGCCGGTCACCCTCTCAGGCCGGCTACCCGTCGTCGCCTTGGTAGGCCATTACCCCACCAACAAGCTGATAGGCCGCGAGTCCATCCATGACCGAAAAATCTTTCCACCCGCCACCATGCGGTGACAGGTCATATCCGGTATTAGACCCGGTTTCCCAGGCTTATCCCAGAGTCAAGGGCAGGTTACTCACGTGTTACTCACCCGTTCGCCACTAATCCCCGGTGCAAGCACCGGATCATCGTTCGACTTGCATGTGTTAAGCACGCCGCCAGCGTTCGTCCTGAGCCAGGATCAAACTCTCCGTTAATGTTTCAAACAGACACAGCACCAACGGCCGGGAAAACGACCGAAGACACTGCACTAAATTCAAACCAGGCTGATAAAACCGCGACACACCACAGGGGCGGCACGCCACGGCACTTTCAACCAATAAATAATTGGTATCAACAAACTTGGCACACTATTGAGTTCTCAAACAACAGGAGCA
>NZ_JBNHGL010000378.1:0-1877 GCF_059091245.1 Arthrobacter sp. Y3225116 | reverse complement strand
GCCTGCCCGGACGGCAGCTACCCGGTGGCGGCGGCCTCGCCGGCGTCGAACCGGCCCAGGTCGCCGCGCTCCCCCGCCAGGTAGGCCCGCCGGCCCACGACGAGGGTATAAATCCAGTAGGCGGCCAGCACCAGCACACCGATGCCCAGGCGCAGCCAGTCCGGCAACTGGCTGGGGGTCACGAAGCCCTCGACCAGTCCGGAGATCAGGAGGACGAGGACCAGCCCCAGGGCTACGGTAATCAGCGACCTGCCTTCCCGGGCCAGCGAGGCGGTGCGGGTGAGCCGGCCGGGCGAGACCCAGGACCAGAAGATCCGCAGTCCGGCCGCCCCGGCAATGAAGATGGCGGTGATCTCCATCAACCCGTGCGGCAGGATGTAGAGGAAGAAGACGTCCAGCCGGTCGTAGGCGGCCATCATCCCGCCGGCCATGCCCACCCCCTGGGCGTTCATGAACAGGATGTACGGCACCCACAGTCCGGTCACTCCGAAGGCCACCGCCTGCGCGGCGATCCAGGCGTTGTTGGTCCACACCATGCCGGCGAAGGAGGCGTTGGGATTTTCCGAGTAGTAATTGACGAAGTCCTCTTCCACGTACTGCCGGATGTCCTCGTCGGACCCCATCGCTTTGATGACCTCGGGGGTTCCCGCCACCCAGGCGCCGAACAGCCAGGCGACCAGGACGAAGAGGGCACCGATGATCACGGTCAGCCAGCGCAGGCGGTAGAACGCGGCCGGCAGCGACAACACGAAGAACTCCGCCACGTCCCGGGCGAAGTTGGAGCGGGCCCCGGTGAACCGCGTCCGGGCGCGCGACAGGCGGGTGGAGAGGGCCGCCGACAGTTGGCCCTCGGCGGCCACCGACCGGATCATCGACAGGTGGGTCGACGTGCGCCGGTAGAGCACGAGCAGTTCATCCGCCTCGGCGCCGGTGAGCCTGCGTTTGGCGCTCAGTTCGTCCAGCCGCTGCCAATCGTGCTCATGCACCGCGGCGAAGGCATCGATATCCACGCTCCTAGCCTAGCCGCCGCGCGCGGAAGATCCGGGGCGCCGCCCGGCCCGCCGCCCCGGATCGATAGAGTGGAACCGGGCGCGGCACAGGCCGCCCGGGAAAGGGATCCGATGAGCAACGTCATCACCGGCGAGGCGGTAGTGCTGGAACTGCGGCCGGCGTCGTTCGGCGTCCGGGCGCTGAGCTCGATCATCGATGTGGTGGCCAACGTGATCCTGCTGATCGCCGCCTTCGTGCTGCTGGCGGAGACCCTCGAGGTCGGGTTCGACGCCGCGGCCGCCCGGGCGCTGGTCATCGCCGTGGTGCTGTTCTTCCTGGTCGGGGTGCCCATCGCCGTCGAAACCCTTACCCGCGGCAAGTCGCTGGGCCGCTGGGCCATGGGCCTGCGGATCGTGCGTGACGACGGCGGTGCCATCCGGTTCCGGCATGCGCTCATCCGCGGCCTCGTGGCGGTCTTCGAACTGTACATCCTGCTCGGTTCGGTGGCCTTCATGGTGGCCCTGTTCAATGACAGGTCCAAGCGGCTCGGCGACCTGCTGGCGGGCACCTACAGCATGCGGGAACGCGTCGCGGTCACGCCGAAGATCCTGCCGGAAATCCCCCCGCAACTTGCACCCTGGGTGAAGCTCGCCGACATGGGGCGGCTGCCGGAGCCGCTGGCCCGGCGGATTATCCAGTTCCTCTCCCAGGCGCCCAAGATGATTCCGGCCTCCCGGGCCCGGTTGGCCACGGCCTTGGCCAACGAGGCGTCCGGCTATGTCTCTCCCCCGCCGCCGGCCGGGACGCCGCCGGAAATGTACCTGCTGGCCGTGATGGCCGAACGGCGCGAACGCGACTTCGTCCGGCTGTCCCGGCAGCAGGAGCGC
>NZ_JBNHGL010000377.1:0-1878 GCF_059091245.1 Arthrobacter sp. Y3225116 | reverse complement strand
CGTGGTCCGCGACGGCCCGACGCTGCGGGAGGCCGGCCGCCAGCTGGCGCGGTGGCATGTGCCGGTCACGGACGCCGCCTCGGCCGAGGACGCCGCACTGCTGACCGTGGCCCGGCTGGTGGTGGCGGCCGCCGCCGCGCGGGGCGACAGCATCGGCGCCCACTACCGCAGCGACCACACCCAGGCCCCGACGCACCGCCGGCGCCTGGCCTATGTGAACGCCGCCGCGGTCCCCGCCTCCGCCGCCTTTTCCCCTCCGTCTTCCCCCACGTCCCAGCCAGTCCTGCAGGAGCAGCCATGAACCATATCCAGCCGATCGACCGGGCCGCCATGGAGCGGATCGTCGCCGGGGCGCTCGCGGAGGACGCGCCGTGGGGCGACGTCACCTCCGCCACGCTGATTCCGGCCGACGCCACCGCCACGGCGGAGCTGGCCGCCCGCGAGCCCGGCGTGCTCTCCGGCGGCCCGGTGCTGGCCGAGGTCTTCCGCCAGGTGGATCCGGGCGTGCGGGTGGAGCTGAAAGCCGAGGACGGCGCTGCCTTCGGGGCCGGGGAGGTGCTGGCCGTCCTGGCCGGAAACGCCCGCTCCCTCCTGCTGGGCGAACGGGTGGCCCTGAACCTGCTGCAGCGGCTGAGCGGCATCGCCACCCAGACCGCGGCCTTCGTCCGGGAGGTGGCCGGTACGGCCGCCCGGGTGGTGGATACCCGCAAGACCACGCCCGGCCTGCGGGCGCTGGAGCGCTACGCCGTGCGCTGCGGCGGCGGACACAACCACCGCTATTCGCTCTCCGACGCCGTGATGGCCAAGGACAACCACCTGGCCGTGCTCACCGCCGACGGCAGCCGGGACCTGACCGAGGCGCTGCTCGAGGCGAAGGCCAGACTCCCGCACACCGTCCACTTCGAGGTGGAGGTGGACAGGGCCGAACAGATCGAGCCGGTGCTGGCCGCGGGCGTGGACACCATCATGCTGGACAACTTCAGCGTGGACGACCTCAGCGCCGGCGTTGCCCAGGTGGCCGGCCGCGCCATCGTCGAGGCCAGCGGCAACGTGCGGTTGGACACCGTCGGCCGGATTGCGCGGACCGGGGTGGACGTCATCTCCTCCGGCGCGCTCACGCACAGCGTGCGGTCGCTTGACCTGGGCCTGGACATCCGCATTGCCGCGGGGCAGGCGGCCGGAGGGGCGTCGTCGTGATCTATCTGGACGCTGCGGCGACCGCGCCGGTGCGCCGCGAGGTGCTGGAGGCCATGTGGCCGGCCCTGACGCAGGACTTCGGCAACCCCTCGAGCCACCACACCGTGGGAGAGGCGGCGCTGCGGGCACTCGACTATGCCCGGGGCAAGGCCGCCGAGGTGCTGGGCTGCCGCCCCGGCGAGATCATCTTCACGTCCGGCGGGACCGAGTCCAACAACCTGGCGGTCAAGGGCATTGCGCTCGCCGCCCCGCGGGGCAGGCACGTCGTCACCAGCGCCGTGGAACACCCCTCGGTGCTGGAGGCGGTCGACTACCTGGCCCGGTTCCATGGCTTCGAGGTCACCCGGGTGCCGGTCGATGCCACGGGCATGGTCCGCGTGGACGAACTGGAGGCCGCGCTGCGCGACGACACCACGCTGTGCACGGTGATGTACGCGAACAACGAGGTGGGCACCATCCAGCCGGTCGGGCGCATCGGCAGGCTCTGCCGGGCGGCCGGTATCCCGTTCCACACCGATGCCGTGCAGGCGGCCGGCTGGCTGGACCTGGACGTCGCGGAGCTCGGGGCGGACGCCCTCAGCGTGTCCGGCCACAAGCTGGGCGCGCCCAAGGGCTGCGGGCTGCTGTATGTCTCCGGCCGGGTTCCGCTGGAACCGGTGCTGCACGGCGGCGGGCAGGAGC
>NZ_JBNHGL010000376.1:0-1896 GCF_059091245.1 Arthrobacter sp. Y3225116 | reverse complement strand
TGATGGCGCGGCCGGCGAACAGCAGCGCGGCATCCGGCGCCCCGTCCGGCACCCCGGCACCGACGTCCGAGCCCCCGGTCTCGCGCTTGAGCTCGTAGCCCAGGTAGCCCAGCCAGCCCAGGGCGAAGTTTCCGGGGACCCCGGCCGGCAGGGTGACGGTGCGGCGTCCCCACACGGTGTCCAGCCAGCGGAAGAAACCGCCACGGACCCGGGCGGTGGCGTTGCCCCGGCCGACCATGGTGGTGCCGTTGCGATGCTCGGCCCAGGCGCCGAAGGGTCCGCCGTCGTCGGCCAGGACGCTGATCCGGTTGCGGTCGGCGGATTCACGGGTGTTGGAACTGTCCAGCCAGACGCTGCGGGGGGAGCCGGCGTACAGGCGCCGGTAGATTTCTTCGGCGTCCGGATAGGCGGCCAGGCGTTCGGCGACCAGGCGGACGCCCTCGCGGGCGGCACGCTCCGGGGCCAGGGCGTGTTCGAGGGCGGGCACCGAGGCCAGCGCGTGGAGCACCTGCGCCGGATCGGTGCCGGAGGGACCGGATTCGACGACGACGTCGGCAGCCGCCGCGACGTCGTCGCCGGCCAGCCAGGCCTCTTCCTGCTCCGCCCAGACGTCCCAGAACGGTTCATACGTATCGCCGTCCCGGGACAGGGCCCGGGTGCGCCGGTCGGCGGAGGGCGCCTGCAGCCAGATCACGGCGTCGAGAAGCCCGCGGGCAGCGGCATGGGCGGCACCGACGCCCTCGAACACCACCACGTCTGCCGGCTCCGTGGTGCGGGAGGCGCCGTCGCCGTTCCCGTCCCAGTCCCAGGCGGTCCAGCGCGCGCTGTCCCCGGCGGCCAGGGGCCGCAGCACGGTTTCCAGATACCGCTGCTGCCCGCCGGCCAGGCCGTGCCAGCCGGGGTAGATGTCCTCCAGATGGAACAGCGATACCGTGCGGTGGACCCGCAGCATCGCTGCCAGTTCCACGGCCAGCGTGGTCTTGCCGGCCCCCGAGCGCCCGTCGACGGCGATCAGTACGGGCTTAGTGCGCACGGATTGCCCCGCATCCGGTCGGGGCGGCGGCCCGGACCGGGGGATGTCCCCGGACCGGATCGCGGCGGCAGGGGCTGCCGGTGCTGGCGGCGATGGTGCGGTACATGTCCTTGAGTCTATGAGAACGGGGCTACAGGAACGCCAGCATGAGGCCGACGGCGATGAACAGCGTGCCGAAGACCCGGTTCATCATCATCAGCCCGCGCGTGGTCCGGGTAAAGCGCTGGAAGGACCGGGCCGCGGCGGCGAAGAAGAACCACATCACGAGGATGTCCACCACCACCACGGTGGCGATCAGGACCAGGTACTGCGGCAGCTGGGGCTGGTCCAGCCGGATGAAGCCGGGCATGAAGGCCAGGAAGAAGACGATCGCCTTCGGGTTGAGCAGGTTGACCCAAAGTCCGCGCCGGAACATGGAGAAGGCGGGCTCGTTGCGCCGCGACGCTTCGATTTCCGCGCCGCCCGTCGGCTTGGCGAAGAACTGCCGCAGGCCCAGGTAGATCAGGTACACCGCACCCGCGTACTTGATGGCGGCGAACAGCATCGGCGACGTGGACACCAGCAGGCCCAGGCCCAGCGCCACGATCACCACGTGGACGACCAGGGCGGCCTGCTGGCCCAAAATCCCCCAGATGGAACGGCGGAAGCCGGCGTTGAGCGAGTTGCTCATGGTGTTGATGGCGCCGGCGCCGGGGGTGAAGCTGATGACCAGCGTGGCGCCGAGTAGCGCCAGCCATAACGAGATTTGCACCAGATGATCCTACGGTGCGGACCGGCGGGTTTCGGTCAGCGGGACTCGAGCACGGCCATGGCGGCGTTGTGGCCGCCCAGTCCGCTCACCCCGCCGCCGCGCCGCGCGCCGG
>NZ_JBNHGL010000375.1:0-1919 GCF_059091245.1 Arthrobacter sp. Y3225116 | reverse complement strand
GGCGCGTAGGGGTCCGGACCCGGCTCGGGCCGTTCGGGCGTGGGCGGCGCGAAGGGATCCGGATTCGGCTCCGGCGGGAACGGGTGCCTGGGCCCCGGCTCGTTCGGATCGTGTGCCGGCTCTGGCGGCGGTGGAATGGTCACGGCGTGCCTCCTTGGGCAGCGGTGCGGTAGGCCTGCTGCCTGCCACGCTACAACTGTGTCCCGGGCGCCTCAAGGATTTTTCCCGCCGCCCGTGACGAGGGTCAGCAAGTCCTCGGCGACGCGGTCGGGGGCGTCCCAGAGGACCGTGTGCCCGGCCCGGGGGTAGTGGTTGCGCCGGGCGGAAGGGATGGCACCGGCCAGCACGTTCTGCTCGGCAGGGGCGAGCAGGTCGTCGTCGTCGCCCCACACCACAAGCGTCGGGGCTTTGACGGCCTCCGGTGGCGGCGGCGTCGCCTCGGTGAGGCCGGCCAGCGTCTGCTGCCAGACGCGGGCGGGGATTTTGAGCGCGTCCGCCAGCACCGCCTCTCGGACGGCCTCGCCGGGGTTGGCCAGCAGGGTGAAGGACTCCACGAAGGCGCGGATGTCGGCGGGGTCGATGGGATCGCGGAACGCCTCGATGGCCGGGGCAAAGGGCGGCCGGCGCTGCTGCAGGCTCAGCGGCGAGCCGATGAGCATGAGGGCCCGGACCCGATCGGGCCGGTCGACGGCGAAACGCCGCGCGACATAGCCGCCGCTGGAGTGACCGGCGATCACGGCCCGTGGGATGGCCAGGGCGTTTAGGAAGTCGCCGAGGTCGTTGCTGAAATCGTGCAGCCGGTAGCCTGTCGCGGGCTTGTCCGAATCGCCGTGGCCGCGGGGGCTGAGCGCTATCAGCCGGAGCGACGCCGGTAAACGGTCGAAGAGCGGGGCCCAAAACCGCCAGGAGTCCCCGTAGCCGGGAACCAGCAGGACCGGGGTGCCGCCGGGGGAGCCGGCCTCGGCATAGGCCAAACGGAGTCCGTTGGCGAGACGAGCGAACCGCTGGCGGGGATCCATGGCCGGTTCCTCAGCGGCGGGGGCGCGCGATGGCCAGCAGCCGGCGCTCGTCGTCCGGGGCCAGGCCCGATTTGCGCGGACGGTCGGCACCGGCCGCCAGCTCCCACGCCAACGTGTCGGCCAGCGTGTCCCGCAGCGGGCGCAAGGCCAGACCGGCTGCCGTGGCGGCGGCGTTGCTGCGGGAGGAGAAGCCGGCGAAATCCGGCAGCGGAAGCCAGAGCGGCAAGGACCGCTCGCCGGCCCAGGGGTTGATGCCGGCCGCTGCCAGTTCCTCTTGGCCCAGGGACAGGACCGGCCCGGTATGGTCCGCGACCCGGCGGGCCATCTCCAGGTGCGCGGCCAACGGAATGGCGTCGCCCACTGCGTTGAACTCGCCGGCCAGTCGCTGTTCGGCCGCGGCGATGAGCCAGTCGGCGAGGTCCCGGACGTCGATGACCTGGGTGTCCAACCCGGGCGCGTCGGGGACCAGGACGGCACCGTCGTCGGCCACGGGCCGGGCGAAGCGCAGGGGCCAGTAGCCGGTGCGGTCGGTGGTATCGCCGGGACCGGCGATCAGGCCCGGGCGGACGATCAGGCTTCGGTCGGAACCGAAGGCGCTTTGCACCGCCTGCTCGCAGGCGACCTTCGCCTCGCCGTAGACGTCCGGAGACGTCATCACGTCCGAGGACAGGGGCGGCAGCAACGGGTAGGTTTCGTCGGCGCCCGGGGTGTGGTGGTCGGCGTAGACGCTGCAGGAGGACACGAAAACAAAGTGCTCCGCCGTGCCGGCCAGCGCGGCCGCTGCACGGCGCACCTGGCCGGGCTGGCGGGAGACATCCAGTACGGCGTCCCAGTGCTCGGCCGCGACCGTGTCCAAGCCGTCCGGGGCATCCCGGTCCGCGCGCACCAGCCGGGCGCCGG
>NZ_JBNHGL010000374.1:0-1973 GCF_059091245.1 Arthrobacter sp. Y3225116 | reverse complement strand
TGCCCGTGACCGGCTGGCACGGCACCGCGCCCAGGCTGAGCACGCGCCCTCGGGCGTGCGGACGCTGCGGGCGAACGGGGAACCGGACCCCCCCGGCGCCGCCTTCGCCCGGGCCGCCGGCCTGACCCAGATCCAGAGTTCGCGCGTGGTGCTGGTCTCGCCCGGCGCGCTGCCGCTGCCGGACCTCGGGGAGACCGGTCCGCAGCTGGAGGAGGCAGCCACCGGGTCGGTGGAACTGACCCGGGCCGTGGCAGACTTCTACAACTCGGTGCACGTGTGGGACCGCGCGGACATGACCGTGGGACGCGCCCAGCAGATGCTGCTTAGCGAGAGCGCGGGGGCCGGCGGCGCGGTGGTGCTGCGCAGCGCACCCAAGTCCGACGGCGGCACCATCCAGGCCTTCGCCGTCAGCTACACGCACGAGCGCACGGACGCCCCGGCCGACGTGCTGATGGGATACGACACCGCGCTGCCGGCCGAGGACGCCGAGGCCGCGGTGCGGGCGCTGCTGGCCATGCTGGTGGCGCAGTACCCGGTGCAGCTGGAGGTGGACGACTCGATGACCGCTGTGCTGGCCGTCCTGCAGCCGCTGCTGGACTCCGGTCTCGCGCGCCAGTTGGGTCCGGAAACCTCCATCGTCAGCGACTGACGGATGGGGCACAGCCACAGCCACGAAACCTCCACGCCCGGAGCCGCCGCCTTGGCCGCGCGGCGGCGGGCCAACCTGCTCCTGGCGGCCATCCTGCTGCCGGTCACCGTCCTGACCCTGGTGGGCATGATCCTGCTCTGGCCCTCCGGGGACGGAGCAGGAGCCAACGTCCCCGATCCCTATGCCGCGGCACCCGGGGTGACCTTCGACGTCGGCACCGTGCAGCGGGTGGAGCTGGAAGACTGCCCCACCTCGCAGGCGGCGGTGGACGCCGGCATGGAGGCGCAGGAGTGCCTGGTCGCCTACACCCAGCCAGACGCCGGCGGCTCCCCCCTGCCCGTGGAGATCACGCCGGAGATCGCGGCCTCGCGCGGCGTCGAGGCCGGCGACACCATCCGGTACCTGAATCTTTCCGGCGTCATGGGCGGGCAGGAGGGGGCCTACGTCTTCGTGGACTTCGTGCGCAGCGTCCCCATGGTGCTGCTGGCCGTGCTCTACGCCCTGGTCGTGGTGGCCGTGGCCCGCTGGCGCGGCTTCCGCGCGATGCTGGGGCTGGCGGGCGGTTTCCTGGTCCTGGCGCAGTTCATCCTGCCGGGCCTCATGGAAGGCAAGCCGCCGCTGCTGCTGGCCCTGATCGGCTCGGTGGTCATCATGGTCGGGGTGCTCTACTTCGCACACGGATTCTCGGCCCGCACGTCCACCGCGTTGCTGGGCACCCTGTTCGGCCTCGGCGTCACCGCCCTGCTGGCGGCCTGGGCCACCGACGCCGCGTACCTGACCGGCGTGGACGACGACTACACCTACCAGCTGATCAACCTGGGCGGCAGCCTCTCCGTCTCCGGGCTGATCATGTGCGGGCTGATCATCTCCGGCCTGGGCGTGCTCAACGATGTCACCATCACCCAGTCCTCCGCGGTGTGGGAGATGTACGAACTGGCTCCCGGTGCCTCTGCCAGGCGCCTGTTCACCGGTGCCATGCGCGTGGGACGGGACCACATCGCCTCCACCGTCTACACCATTGCCTTCGCCTACGCCGGCGCGTCCCTTCCGGTACTGATCCTGGTGTCGCTGCACGACCGGCCGCTGTTCGCCACGTTGACCAGCGGGGAACTGGCCGAGGAGATTGTGCGCACCCTGGTCGGATCCATCGGCCTGGTCCTGGCCATTCCGATCACCACGTTGATCGCGGTGCTGGTGGTCAAGGCCACCGGTATCCGCGGCCCGGCGGCGGCGGGGGAGCGGTCGGGCCCCCGGCACCTCATGGCCGGAGCCGCGGCGGATGGCGACGCGGGGGTGCGGGGGCCCGGCGCGGCCGGCGCGGCCG
>NZ_JBNHGL010000373.1:0-1977 GCF_059091245.1 Arthrobacter sp. Y3225116 | reverse complement strand
CGCACGAGCTGCGCGGCGGTGCCACCGCCAACGGCATCCTGCTCGGCGAAGGCGTGGAAGCCGGTGCACCGGCCGTCCTGGGCCCCCTGCGCTTCCTGCTCTCGGCCCGGAGCGCCTACGTCAACGGCCAGTTCCTGCTGGTCGGCTCCGACGAGGGCTCGCTCCCCGCGGACCCGGACCGTCCGCTGGCCGGCAAGGTCGCCGTCGTCACCGGGGCCGCGCGCGGCATTGGCGCTGCCATCGCGGAGACCCTGCACCGCGACGGCGCACAGCTCGTCGTCGTCGATGTCCCCGCGGCCGGGGAACAGCTGGCGCAGGTCGCGAACCGGGTGAGCGGCACCGCCCTGCAGCTGGACATCACCGCGGCCGATGCCGGCGCGAAGATCGCCGCCCATGCCATGGAGCGGCACCACGGGCTGGACATCGTGATCCACAACGCCGGGATCACCCGCGACAAACTGCTGGCCAACATGGACCAGGCCAAATGGGACTCCGTGATCGCCGTCAACCTGACGTCGCAGCTGAGGATGAACGGGCAGCTGCTGGCCTCGGGCGCGTTCCGCGGGCGGCCGCGCGTGGTTTCGCTGGCCTCGACCAGCGGCATTGCGGGCAACCGCGGGCAGACCAATTACGCCGCATCCAAGGCTGGAATCATCGGCATGGTCCGGGCCTCGGCTGCCGGGCTCGCCGAGGCCGGCGGCAGCATCAACGCCGTGGCACCGGGCTTCATCGAGACGGACATGACCGCCCGGATGCCGTTCCTGACCCGGGAAGTGGCACGCCGGCTCTCCTCGCTGCAACAGGGCGGACAGCCGCGCGACGTCGCCGAGGCCGTCTCCTTCCTGGCCAGCGATGCCGCGGGCGGCATCAACGGGCAAACCCTGCGGGTCTGCGGGCAAAGCATGGTCGGCGCATGAACGAGGTCATCCTGGGGGAGATGCCCACGCTCTCGCGCCTCTACCTGACGGCGGCGTCGACTGCCGCGCGGCACAAGCTGGGCGTGGGCCAGCACAGCGAGCAGGTCCCGGCGGTGCGGCACACCCTGGACGGGGTGCAGATCACCCCCGAGCGGATCAGCGGGTTCCAGCAGCTGGTCCACGGCACCGTGCGGGACACCCTGCCCTCCGTGTTCCTGCACTCGGTCGCGTTCCCCGTGGCGATGAGCGTGATGACGCGGCCGGACTTTCCGCTGCCGCTGCTCGGCATGGTCCACCTGGCCAACCGTGTGCGGCACTTGCGGCCGGTCCACTTCGCCGAGCCCCTGACCGTGACGGCCTGGGCCGAGGGCCTCCGCGGCCATCACGCGGGCACGCAGGTCGAACTGCACACCCGGATTGACGCCGGCGGCGAGGCCGTGTGGGAAGGTATCTCGGACTACCTGGCCAAGGCGGTCTACCTGCCCGGGCTGGACAAGGCAGTCCGCCCGGACCGCGCCGATTTCACGCCGCCGCAGCCGACGGCCCGCTGGCGGCTCGGGCCGGAGGCCGGCCGCGAGTACGCCGGGGTCTCCGGCGACTTCAACCCGATCCACCTGAGCGCGGTGTCCGCGAAGATGCTGGGGCTCAAGCGGTCCATCGCCCACGGGATGTACCTGGCCTCCCGGGTCCTGACCAGTGTGGAAGCCACGGCCAGCGAACCCTTCAGCTGGCGCATCGACTTCGCCGCTCCGGTCTTCCTGCCCGCCACGGTGGCCGTCAGGATCCATGACACGGAACGCGACGGGTCCTGGGAAGCTTCCGAATTCACCGGCTGGGGGGAGCGCAGCCACCGGCTGCACTTCACCGGCAGCGTCCACACGCTCGCCGGCTGAGCGGCGTGGCCGGACCAGGTCAGCCGGCGGGCACCGCCTCAGCCCTGACCGGCGGCCGGACCGGGTCAGCCGGAAGCGCCGCGGCGTTCGAGGACCTCCCGTTCGCGCTCATTCTTCGCCAGGGCGGCGGCGGCGGCGAACTCGGAGCGGGCCTCCTCCGCCCGGCC
>NZ_JBNHGL010000372.1:0-1981 GCF_059091245.1 Arthrobacter sp. Y3225116 | reverse complement strand
GCATAGACCGCCGTGATTCCGGGCGCGCCGAGCCGGCCGAAGACCTCGGCCAGGGCCGCGGCGGCCTGGGCGGGGCTGGCGTTCTGCACGTTGGCGCTGCCCGCCGTGGCTTCGGCGACCGGCAAGCCGTCGTCCAGCCGGATGCCGTGTGTCTTGCTGCCGCCGATGTCCAGCCCGATGAGTCTTTGCACCATGGGGTGAGCTTACTCGGGGCGTCCCGCCGCCGCGGAGGCCGTGCCGCAACGTCCGTCAGGCCTGTCCGGACCCGCGAAATGACCCGTGCACCACAACGAAACGGTGCCCGCCGTGGCGGGCACCGTCGTCGTCATCAGTGTTGCGGACTGTGCTGGCTGCCTTAGATGAGGCCCAGGGCGAGCATGGCGTCGGCTACCTTCTTGAAGCCGGAGATGTTCGCGCCCGCCACGTAGTTGCCGGGCATGCCGTATTCCTCGGCGGTCTCGGCGCAGCGGTCGTGGATGCCGACCATGATGTCAGCCAGGCGCTGCTCCGTGTACTCGAAGGTCCAGGCGTCGCGGCTGGCGTTCTGCTGCATCTCCAGGGCAGAGGTGGCCACGCCGCCGGCATTGGCGGCCTTGCCCGGGCCGAACAGCAGGCCCGCGTCCTGGAAGATGGAGGCCGCTTCGCTCGTGCAGGGCATGTTGGCGCCCTCGGCGACGGCGACCAGCCCGGACTCCACCAGGCGCCGGGCGGATTTCTCGTCCAGCTCGTTCTGGGTGGCGCACGGCAGCGCCACGGTGCAGTTGACGTCCCAGATGTTGCCGTCGGCCACGTAGTGCACGGCCGAGCCGCGGCGCTCGGCGTACTCCGAAATGCGGCCCCGCTCGACTTCCTTGATCTGGCGCAGCAGTTCGACGTCGATGCCGGCCTCGTCGACGATGTAGCCGCCGGAGTCGGAGGCGGTGACGACCGTGGCGCCGAGTTCCTGCGCCTTTTCGACGGCGTTGATGGCCACGTTGCCGGAGCCGGAGATGGCGACGCGCTGCCCGTCCAGGCTCTGCCCGCGGGTCTTGAGCATTTCCTGCGCGAACAGCACCGCGCCGTACCCGGTGGCTTCCGGGCGGACCAGCGAGCCGCCCCAGCCGATGCCCTTGCCGGTGAGGACGCCGGACTCGTAGCGGTTGGTGATGCGCTTGTACTGGCCGAAGAGGTAGCCGATTTCGCGGGTGCCCACGCCCATGTCCCCGGCCGGAACGTCGGTGTATTCGCCGATGTGGCGGTAGAGCTCCGTCATGAAGGACTGGCAGAAGCGCATGACCTCGCCGTCGGACCGGCCGCGCGGATCGAAGTCGGAGCCGCCCTTGCCGCCGCCGATGGGCATGCCGGTCAAGGCATTCTTGAAGATCTGCTCGAAGCCGAGGAACTTGATGATGCCCAGGTAGACGGAGGGGTGGAAGCGCAGGCCGCCCTTATAGGGGCCAAGCGCGGAGTTGAACTCGACGCGGAAGCCGCGGTTGATCTGGACGTTGCCGGCGTCGTCCACCCAAGGCACGCGGAAGATGATCTGGCGTTCTGGCTCGCAGATGCGCTGCAGGATGGCGGCGTCGGAATATTCGGGATGCCGGGCGGACAGCGGCTCGAGGGTTTCGAAGACTTCGGTGACGGCCTGGTGGAATTCCGTTTCGCCTGGGTTGCGGCGGAAGACTTCGTCGCGGACTTCAAGCAGGTGGGCATCCATGGGTGCGTCCCTTCACTAGCTGACGTATGGGGGCACTCAGGTTGCTGCGGGCCCTCACACAGAAAACCACAAGAAGCGGGATCTAAGAAACACACCTGACACATCGCCGAACCGCCTCGTAACGCGCCGGACGGCGGTACAGTCGGCCGGTTTGTCGCACTGATCCGGGCAGTTCCGGGACCGATCGGCGGGGTGGCGGGGCGGAAAGTGCGGGCCGTCACGGGCAAACGCGCCCGCCCGTCGGGTCCGAATGTGCGGCTCGTCACGGCCCGGGACCCTCCGTGA
>NZ_JBNHGL010000371.1:0-1985 GCF_059091245.1 Arthrobacter sp. Y3225116 | reverse complement strand
ACGGCAGCGCGGAGATCGCCCGACCGGCGGCGCGTGCCGCGGCCGAAAGCCGTTCGGTGGCCCGGCGCCGGCCACCCGTCTCGGGCCGGTTGAGCACCATCAGGATGGCCGCGAGCAAGGCGACCGGGATGGAGACCAGCACGGCAACGGCGCCGGCATACATGGCCAGGAAAACCTTGGCGGGGGAATCAAACAGGCCGGCGACGAAGGCCGCGGCTCCCAGCAGCAGCCAGAGCCAGAAAACCATGACGCCGCAGAGCGTGGTGCGGGCCCGGCGGTAGGTGCGGAGCGACCGCCCGCGCACAGTGTACTTGGCCGCCTCCACGCTTCCTACTCCCCAACGACAGCCCCACGAATCGGGGCACCTGAGCACATTGTAGGCAGCCGCGTGCGCAGGGCGCGCAGGGCACGCCGGGGGAGCGGGCCGGCGAATGCGGCCCTGCCGGAAGCGGGGCCCGACCGAGGGTTCAGCTGCGTCTGGGGCGGTGCTAGTCTGGCCGCAGGCCGGCCCCGCACCTGCCGGCGAAGGAAGCACCAGGACCACCGAATCACTGTCGACAAACAGGGAGGAAACCTGGACCATGACCACTTCAGCGACGCCCCACATACTCATCCTGGGCGGCGGCTACGTCGGCCTCTACACTGCCTGGGGAATCCGCAAGCGGCTGGGCCCGTCGGCGGCACGGATCACCGTGGTTGAGCCCAACTCCTACATGACGTACCAGCCGCTGCTGCCGGAGGTGGGCGGCGGGGAAATCGAACCGCGAATCGTCACGGTCAACCTCCGCAGCGCGCTGAAGAAGGTGGACATCGTCCGCGGCAAGCTGGTTTCGCTGGACGTCCAGTCGAAGAACGCCCAGCTGCGCGAGCTCGGCGGCGACCAATTTTCGGTGGCCTACGACCACGTGGTCTTCGCCGTCGGTGCGGTCACCAGGACCTTCCCCACGCCTGGGCTGGAGCAGCACGGCATCGGGTTCAAGACCGTGGAAGAGGCCATCTACTGCCGTGACAAGGTGCTCGACAACGTGGCGCTGGCCGCCGGCACGAGCGACCCGGAGGAACGGGCCAAGGCGCTCACGTTCGTGGTGGTCGGCGGCGGCTATACCGGCGTCGAGGCCCTGACCGAGTTGAGCGACCTGTCCAAACTCGCCGTGGACGCGCATCCGGAGCTGGACCGTTCGCAGCTGCGCTGGGTGCTGGTCGAGGCACTGGACCGGGTGGCCCCCGAGGTCGGGCCGAATCTCTCGGAGTGGACCCTGGACCAGCTGCGCCAGCGCGGCATCGATGTGCGGCTGAACACCACCATGCCGTCCTGCGAGGACTCGGTGGCCGAGCTCAGTACCGGCGAGCGCATTCCGGCCGGTCTCATCATCTGGACGGCCGGCATGAAGCCCAATCCGGTGCTGGACTACACGAACGTGCCGCGCGGCCCGAAGGGACACGTGAACGCCAACGCCCGGCTGCAGGTCATCGACGATGCCGGTGAGGTGGTGCAAGGTGCATGGGCCGCCGGCGACTGCGCCCAGGTACCCGATCTGGAGGCGGAGAAGCAGCCGGCCTACTGCCCGCCGAACGCCCAGCATGCGGTCCGCCAGGCCAAGCACCTCGCCCACAACATAGTCAACGCGGTGGAGGGGCGGCCGCCCGCCGAGTACCGGCACAAATCGCTGGGCACGGTCGCGACCTACGGCGTCGGCCGGGGCGCCGCGAAAATCTTTGGCTACGAGTTAAAGGGCAAGCCCGCCTGGTATGCCGCCATGGGCTACCACGGCCTGGCGCTGCCCACCTGGATCCACAAATGGCGCCTGCTGGCTGGCTGGAGCCCGCTGGTGTTCGGCGGCCGGGACATCACGTCGATGGGCGCCACCCAGCATCCCCGACGCGCCTTCGTGGAGGCGCATGCCGGCACGCAGAAGGGCCGGGCGTAGGCCCGGGCAAGCAGGCAGGCCCCGGGCAAGCAGGCGGGCGTCGGGCAGCAGGCAGGG
>NZ_JBNHGL010000370.1:0-1994 GCF_059091245.1 Arthrobacter sp. Y3225116 | reverse complement strand
GCCTTGGCCATCCTGCCCAATTGCCGGCCGGCCCGGCGCTGCTCCGCCACGTTCTGCCGCAGGTGCAGGCGGGCCAGCTCGCGTTCCATCTTCCGGTAGCTGTCCCAGCGCCGCTGCTCCAGGCTTCCGGCGGCGAGGGCCCGGAGCACTGCGCAGCCGGGTTCGGCCTCGTGGGCACAGTCGTTGAACCGGCAGCCGGCGGCCAGGTCTTCGATGTCGGCGAACATGGTCGCCAGCCCCTCCTCCGCGTCCCACAGCGCGAAGCCGCGGATGCCCGGCGTGTCCATGAGCACGGCACCGTTCGGCAGGGGAATGAGCTCGCGCGCCGTGGTGGTGTGCCGGCCCCTCCCGTCGCCGGCCCGGACTGCTCCGGTGTCCTGTACCGCCCGGCCTGCGAGCGCGTTGATCAGGCTGGATTTGCCCGAGCCCGAGGGTCCGAGCAGCACCATCGTCCGGCCGGGGCCCAGGTATTCGGCCACGGCATCGAGTCCGTCGCCCGTGTCCGCGCTCGTCGCCAAGACGTCCGCGCCGGCGGCCTGCTCGACGATCTGGGCGGCGACCTCGTCATGGCGGCCGCTCAGGTCCGCCTTGGTCAGGATGACCACCGGCAGCGCGCCGGAATCCCACGCTGCCACCAGGGTGCGCTCCAGCCGGTTGGCCGACAGCGGGCGGTCGAAGGGCACCGCGACGCCGACCAGGTCCATGTTGGCGGCCAGGATCTGCTCGGCTGCCAGCGGGTCATAGGCCTGTTTGCGGGACAGGGCGGAAAACCGCGGAAGCAGCCCGGCGATGGCCGGGCCGCCTGCGGAAGCCGGGCGGGCGGCGTCGCACGCCACCCAATCGCCGGTGGCCGGTTGCGGACTGACGCCTGCCGTGGACAGGTGCAGCAGGCCGCCTTCGGCGGCCAGCAGGACGCGACCCCGGTCGGTGCGCACCACCCGGGCGGGGCGGAGCGCCGGATCGGGAAAATGGAGGTCGAACTGCGCGGCGGTGTGTTGGGTGTAGCCGTAGCTGCGCAGCAGGGAGTGCGGGTGAGAAGTGTCGGTCACGACGGTTACCTCGGGACGTGAGGCCTCCGCGCCGGACGTTCCGGCCGCTAGCCGCGGCGCGGGCGGGGTACGGAGGCTGGGCTGGTGATGGCAGCAGGATCTGCGGGATAAACGGTCATCACACCCACCTCCTCAAGGTTGTCCGGCGGGCTGGTCAGCCCGGCAACTGGATCAGCATAGCGCTCACGGGCCGTCTGCGGAATGGCCGGCCGGCACGCCGTCCGGGAAGTAGAGCCGCAGCCCCAGATCCACCAGGTCGACCCGGTCCAGCGTCGGAACCTGATGGAGCGGGATCCACCGGGCCAGGTCCGTGGACCCGTCGGCCTCGTCGGTCAGTTCGCCGCCGACAACGCTGGCCGCGTAGATGACGCGGAAGGCGTGCAGCGGCCGGTGCCCGTGCAGGCGCTTCGCGGCCGGGATGTGCTTGCTGTCCACGCCGAGCAACTGCTCGAGCCTGGCGGCGTAGCCCGTTTCTTCCCGGATCTCGCGGACCGCTCCGGTTGCGGCGTCTTCGCCGTATTCCAGGCCCCCGCCGGGCAGGGTCCAGCGCGGCCAGCCTGCGCCGGTCCAGCGGACCAGCAGCACCGCGCCGTCGGCCACGATCACGCCGTAGGCGGCCACGCGCGTATCGAATTCCATGTCCCCCAGTGTAGGGCGGCGGGCGAGGCGGCTACCGGAGGCTGAGGCCGCTGTGCGCCGCCGCCTGCGCATCGGTGCGGGGAGCGCCGGGGCATTGCGCCCACCCCTGTTCGCGGCTAGAACTAAGACCATGGGGAACGCGCCAGCTGGGTTCCACGGCACAGCGCTGCGGAGGCGGGGCCGCCGTGCCTGAGTCCGCCGCAACGGTGCCGCGCGGGCCAGGGATTGGCCAGTTCGGTGCACCCGGAACCATCGGGATCAGCATGGATGAGACCATCGATTGGGTCAAGAGATGGTTCACGTGGG
>NZ_JBNHGL010000369.1:0-2003 GCF_059091245.1 Arthrobacter sp. Y3225116 | reverse complement strand
CCGGACTGCTGATGCTGGCCACCGACTGGCCGGGCCCGCTGGCCGGGCTCCTGGCCCTGCCGTACCTGGCCAACGTGCTGCGCTTCGCCGGAATCGACGACGCCGGCTCGGCAGCCGCGAACGCGGGGTGGAAACGGTTCCTGTGGCTGAACTATGTGGTCGGTTTCCTGGTCACCATGCTGCTGATCTGGTACGCGGGAATCCGGTGAGACCGCGGGGCGACGACGGGGGAGCGGAGGCCCGTCCCCGGGACCGGTATCAAACCATCATGACGGTGGTGATCCCGGTGCTTGACGACGCCGCGGCGCTCGCCGAGTGCCTTGCGCTGCTGGGGCGGCAGACCCGCCAGCCCTTCGAGGTCGTCGTCGTGGACAACAACTGCACCGATTCCTCGGCCCACGTGGCGCGGGCCGCCGGCGCGCGCGTCGTCGTCGAACGACGCCCCGGCATCCCGGCCGCCTCGGCTGCGGGCTACGACGCCGCCGTCGCAGGCTTCGACGCTGCCTCCGCAGGCTCCGACGTCGACATTGCCGCCGCCGCGGGGTTTAACGCCACGACCGCCGCGGTGATCGTCCGCTGCGACGCCGACACCCGTCCTCCCGCCGACTGGCTGGCACGGATCGGTGCCGGCTTCGACGCCGACCCCGGGCTGGACGCGCTGACCGGTCCGGGCCGGTTTTACGACCTGCCGCGTCCGGTGGCCTGGCTGGCCAGCAACGCCTATGGCTCCGGCTACCGGCTCGGCGCCGGCCTCGCGATGGCGGCCACCCCGGTGTGGGGATCGAACTTCGCCATGCGCCGGACTGCCTGGGAGCGGGCCAGGGCGGGCGTCCACCGCGACCGGCAGGACATCCATGACGACCTGGACCTGAGCTTCCAGCTGGCTCCGTGGGCGCGGATCAGGTTCGACCGGCGGCTGAGCGTCGGCGCGGCCGGCCGGATCTTCGCCGACCGGGCCGCGTTTGCCCAACGCTTCCGGTGGGCCTTCAGCACCGTGACGGTGAACTGGGCGGTCCAGCCACCCGGGCAGCGGTGGCTGCGGCGCCTCAACGTCAGGACGCCGGAGCGGAGGAGCCGAGCATCTGAAGGTAGTGCGGGTTCTGCATGATGCCGAGCACGTTGCCGAACGGATCCACGACCGAGGCCGTGATGAATCCGTGGCCGCGTTCCGTGACGGGCTCCAACTCCTTCGCACCCTTGTCCAGCAGTCGCTGCCGCACGGCCCGCACATCGTCCACATGCCAGTAAAGGATCGCGCCGCCGGGGTCGATAGCGTGCCCGGGCGGAGCGTGCATGGTGTCGATCAGCCCCAGCTCGTGTTCGTAGTCGCCGACCCGGAACTCCGCATAGCCCGGCTGCTCAAAGTAGGGCTTCTTCCCCAGCAGGTCGGAGTACCACTCGACTGCCGCCGGCAGGTCCGGGGTGTAGTAACTGACCGTACTCATTCCGCGCAGCATAGGTCCCTCCGAAGGATTGCCGAAGCCGCCCCGGCACTCGCCGGGCCGCCGTGATGGTTGGACGCTACCGCACATGGACGTCCCTGTCTGCCCTACAGTTGCCGTAGCGCGGCCAAGGAAAGTACGACGTCGCGGCCGCGCCGGGAAGGGAACAGAACGTGGACTGGGTCGACCTGCTGGTCGGTGTTGCCGGTGGCCTCGTCCTGGTTTACGCGGTGCTGCTGGCCGGCCTGTGGTGGTACGCCCGCCGGCACCCGGAGACCGTGGGAATGCGCGACTCCCTGCGCCTGCTGCCGGATTTGCTGCGGCTGCTGCGCCGGCTGGCGGGGGACCGCGCGGTACCGGGCCGGGTCCGGATGCTGCTCGTGCTGCTGCTGGCCTACCTGGCCAGCCCCCTCGACCTGGTGCCCGATTTCCTTCCCGTCATCGGTTATGCCGACGACGTCATGGTCGTGGCCTGGGTCCTGCGGCTGCTGATCCGGACCGCCGGCCCGGAGGCGCTGCGCCGGCACTGGCCGGGCACCCCGGCGGGACTTCGCGTGATCG
>NZ_JBNHGL010000368.1:0-2021 GCF_059091245.1 Arthrobacter sp. Y3225116 | reverse complement strand
TGGTGGTCACGGTGGCGATCCCCGGTGCCACCCTGTTGGCGAAGATGTCCGTGGCCACCGTGTTCGCGGCCGCCGGGGTGCCGGCCTCGCCGCCCTTTCGTTGGTCGGCGGTTCCGGTGTAGTAGCGCGGGACCCGCTGGCTGACGCGGGTGACGATCTCGTAGTTGATGGTGCCGGCGCCCGCCGCCCAGTCCTGGGCGTCCGGGACGTCCCGGCCCGGCCCGAAAACGATCACTTCCTCGCCCACGAGGTCTTCGGCGTCGGTGGTCCTCAGGTCCACCACGAACTGGTCCATGGCCACCCGGCCCACGACGTCATAGCGGCGGCCGCGGATGGACACCTGGACGTTGGCGGCGCTGCGCGGGATGCCGTCCGCATAGCCCAGCGGTACCAGCACCAGCGTGGTCGGCCCGGAGGTGAGGTACTTGAGCCCATAGGAGACGCCCTGGCCGCGGGGCACCTGTTTGCAGTTGGCCACCCGTGCGCGCAACGTCATGGCCGGAACCAGCCCGAGTTCCTCGGGAGTCTGCCCCTCGAAGGGCGAGAGCCCGTAAATGCCCAGCCCCACGCGGACCATGTCGAAGTGGGCGTCAGGGCGGCTGAGCGTACCGGGCGTGTTGGCCAGATGTCGGACCTCCAGATCCAGCCCCGCGTTCTCGGCCACCGCTACAGCCTCACGGAAGCGGTCCACCTGCTCGTCCGTCTCAGGCCGGTGCGGTTCATCGGCGACCGCCAGGTGGGAGAAGACGCCGACCACCCGCAGCAGCCCCTGTTCCTGGTACTCCACGGCCCGGTTGATCAGGTCTTCCCAGAGCGCCGGCGGGCAGCCGTTGCGACCCAGCCCGGTATCGATCTTCAGGTGCACGCGTGCCGGCCGTTCGAGCCGCCGGGCCGCCTTGACCACCGGCTCGAGTTCCCAGCCGGACACGCCGACGTCGATCCCCGCCTCGATGCCCGCGGCGAAGTCCGTGTCCGGGGTGTGCAGCCAGGCCAGGTTGGGGGCATCGATGCCCGCCGCGCGCAGGGCCAGCCCCTCGGTGAAGTGCGCAGTGCCCAACCAGGACGCACCGGCTTCCAGTGCCGCCCGGGCCACCGGGACCGCGCCGTGGCCATAGGCGTCCGCCTTGACCACCGCCATCACCCGGGCGGGCGCCGCGACCTCGCGCAGGTGACGCACGTTGGCGCGGATGGCGGCCAGGTTGATGACGGCTTGGCGGTCATAGGGCAACGGTGACGTTGTAGAGCTCACGGATCCATTCTCCCATCCGAAGCATGCTTCCGGCTGAAGGCCTGCGCCGCGGAGCGCAATGCACCGCGGCGAGCGCGGTCGACGATCTTCGGCCCGGGCGCAGTTCAGCCGCCAGGGCTTGTGGTTGGCCCTTGCTGGCACAATACAAGCAAGGGCCGCGTCCCGGGCTGCGGGCGGCCGATCGTTATCCAATGTCAATCGTTCGGGGGAAGCAGTGGCAACACTTGCCATACTGGGCGGCGGCGGGTTCCGGGTGCCGCTGGTCTACCGCGCGCTGGCCAACGGATCCGCGGCCGGCCTGGTGGACCGGCTGGTGCTCCACGACGCCGACGCAGGCCGCCAGCAGGCGATCGTCCGGGTGCTGGAGGACGCGCCCTTGCCCGGGGGCGGCCGGCCGCCGAAGATCGAGTCCGCCCGGGACCTGGATAGCGCCCTGGCCGGCGCCGACGTCGTTTTCTCGGCCATCCGTCCCGGCGGCACCCTAGGCAGGACGCTGGACGAACGCGTGGCAACCCGGCTGAACCTGCTGGGCCAGGAGACCACCGGCGCCGCCGGGATAGCCGCGGGCCTGCGCGCTGTCCCCGCCGCCCTGCACATCGCCCGGCGGATGCGCGAGCTTTGCCCTGGCGCGTGGCTGATCAACTTCACCAATCCCGCCGGGCTGGTCACCGAAGCCGTCCTGCCGATGCTCGGACGTCGGGTGGTCGGGATCTGCGACACGCCCCTCGGGCTGGTGCGCCGCGCGGCGAGGGCAGCCGGGGTCACGCTGCAG
>NZ_JBNHGL010000367.1:0-2024 GCF_059091245.1 Arthrobacter sp. Y3225116 | reverse complement strand
GACCGGCCTACGGCGGCAGCTCCGGACCGGCCTACGGCTGCAGCCCCGGACCGGCCTACGGCTGCAGCCCCGGACCGGCCTACGGCTGCAGCCCCGGACCGGCCTACGGCTGCAGCACGTCGTTGGCGTCCTTGATGGTGTAGGCGTAGCCCTGCTCGGCCAGGAAGCGCTGGCGTTTGGCCGCGAAGTCCTGGTCCAGCGTGTCCCGCGCCACCACCGTGTAGAACCGGGCGGCCCGGCCGTCCGACTTCGGGCGCAGGAGCCGGCCCAGGCGCTGGGCTTCTTCCTGCCGCGAGCCGAACGAGCCGGACACCTGGATGGCCACGGTGGCTTCGGGCAGGTCGATGGAGAAGTTGGCGACCTTGGAGACGACCAGCGTCTGCAGTTCGCCGCGGCGGAACGCGTCGAACAGCCGCTGCCGTTCCTTCACCGACGTCTCGCCCTTGATTACGGGCGCGTCCAGGTGCGCGGCAATCTCGTCCAGTTGGTCGATGTACTGCCCGATCACCAGCAGCTGCTCGCCCCGGTGCGCCCGCACCAGGGCGTCGACCACCGGGGTCTTGGTCGGGGAGGTCGCGCACAGCCGGTACTTGTCGCCGTCGTCGGCCATGGCGTAGGCCACCCGCTCGTCCCGCGGCAGGTCCACCCGGACTTCGACGCAGTCCGCGGGGGCGATGTAGCCCTGCGCTTCGATGTCCTTCCAAGGCGCGTCGTAGCGCTTCGGGCCGATCAGAGAGAACACCTCGCCCTCGCGGCCGTCCTCGCGCACCAGCGTCGCGGTCAGCCCCAGGCGCCGCCGCGCCTGCAGGTCAGCGGTCATCCTGAACATCGGGGCCGGGAGCAGGTGCACCTCGTCGTAGATGATCAGACCCCAGTCGTTGGCATTCAGGAGCTCCAGGTGCGGGTACAGTCCGCCGCGGCGCATGGTCAGCACCTGGTAGGTGGCGATGGTGACCGGCCGGACCTCCTTGACCGAGCCGGAGTATTCGCCCACCTCCTCCGCGGTCAGGGAGGTCCGGCGAACCAGTTCGTCCTTCCACTGCCGCGCGGAGACGGTGTTGGTCACCAGCACCAGGGTGGTGGTGGAGCTGGTGGCCATCGCGGCCGCACCGACCAGCGTCTTGCCGGCTCCGCAGGGCAGGACGACGACGCCGGATCCGCCGGCCCAGAAATTCTCCACGGCCAGGCGCTGGTACGGCCGCAACTGCCAGCCGCCCGGCTCCTCGGATTCGGCCAGCGCGATCGGATGCGGCGTGCCGTCGACGTAGCCGGCCAGGTCCTCCGCGGGCCAGCCCAGCTTGAGCAGCAGTTGCTTGAGCTGGCCGCGCTGGGAGGAGTGCACCACGGTGGTCTCGGCATCGATCCGCGGGCCCAGCAGCGGCTGGATCTTCTTGGCGTGCATGACCTCTTCGAGCACCGGGTAGTCGGTGGTGCGCAGCACCAGGCCATGCTGCGGGTCCTTCTCCAGCCGCAGCCGCCCGTATCGGGACATGGTGTCCTCGATGTCCACGAGCAACGCGTGCGGCACCGGGAAGCGGGAGTAGTTCAGCAGCGTGTCCAGCACCTGTTCGGCGTCCAGCCCGGCGGCGCGCGCGTTCCACAGCCCCAGTGGAGTGATCCGGTAGGAATGCATGTGCTCCGGTGCGCGCTCCAGTTCGGCGAACGCGGCGATGGCGTGCCGGGCCTCGGTGGCCTGTTCGTGGTCCACTTCCAGCAGGATGGTCTTGTCGCTTTGGACGATCAGGGGTCCGTTGGCCATTCAGCTGCCCTCCACTAGTTCAATGTCCATCACGCGGTGGATGGAGACGGTGCGCTCGCTGTCTCGGTCGGGGTCGAAGACGCGCACCCGTCCGCCGCTGACGGACAGCGGGAGCATCACCTGGCGCCGGTGGTTGCCGTCCGGGTCTACGATGCCGATCCGCACCTTACGTTTCAACCGGACCGCGGTGCGCAGCGTTTCCAGCGCCAGCAGCGGCCCGGCCTCGGCGGCCGGACGGGCGGGAACGCCGCTGCTCCGCAGCATC
>NZ_JBNHGL010000366.1:0-2024 GCF_059091245.1 Arthrobacter sp. Y3225116 | reverse complement strand
GGAAGCCGCGGCGGCCGACAACGAGGAGGCCGGCCGCGCCGGGGAGCTGGGCTCCGTCGGCCTGGTGGTCGGCGCCACGGTCCGGGCCGAGGTGATGGAACGGCTCGGGGTGGACCTGGCCGCGGTCAACGGGCCGCTGCTGGCCCCCGGGCTGGGCGCCCAGGGCGCCACCGGGGCGGACATCGCGGCGGCCTTCGGCTCCGCCGTCGGGAATGTCCTCGCTACCTCCAGCCGGGACATCCTCCAGGCGGGCCCGGACCCCGCCGCCTTGCGCGCCGCCGCCGACCGCACCCTGGCCGGTCTGGCGGGCCTCGTGGGCTGAGCAGCCGGCCGGGCTGGGGGCCCCGTGCACACCTCCTGCCCCGTGCAGCACACCTCCTGCGCCGGGCAGCCGGCCCTCAGCCGCGGCGTTGCCGTTCTGGTAAGTTCAATTCATGCCCAATATGCCCGCCCGGCATCTTGTCCGACGGGCCGGATTGTCTGGAGGAGCTGTGGGTCTTCGACCGCTGACGGAGAGCGAACGCACCACCGCCCGGCTAAAAGCGACGGCCGCCCGGGTCGAACGTGCGGAGATCAAGGCCAAAGTGAAATCCGGCGCCATGACCGTCGCCGAGGTGATCGAGGCGGCCGCGTCGATGGAATCGGTCGGCCGGCTGCGCGTGGCCGAACTGCTCGAATCGTTGCCGGGCATCGGACCGGTCCGCGCCGCCGCCATCATGGAGACGGTCCGCATTGCGCCCAGCCGCCGGCTGCGCGGGCTCGGCATCCACCAGCGGCGCGCCCTGATAGACCACTTGGAATCCCAGTAACAGATGGAAGATATGTCCGACAAACCCCGCCTGACCGTTCTCGCCGGCCCCACGGCCGTCGGCAAGGGCACCGTTTCCACCTACATCCGCGACAACTACCCCGACGTCTGGCTTTCGGTGTCCGCCACGACCCGCGAACCGCGGCCCGGCGAGCAGGAGGGCGTCCACTACTTTTTCGTCGGCCCCGAAGAGTTCGAACGCCTGGTGGCGGCCGGCGAGATGCTGGAATGGGCCCTGGTGCACGGCCGGAACCGCTACGGCACGCTGCGGCGCACCGTGGACGAGGCCATGGCAGACGGAAAGTCCGTGCTTTTGGAGATCGACCTGCAGGGCGCCCGGCAGGTCAAGCAGTCCATGCCCGATGCCACGTTCGTGTTTCTGGCCCCGCCCAGCTGGGAGGAAATGGTCCGCCGGCTGGTGGGACGCGGCACCGAAACACCCGAGGAACAGCAGCGCCGGCTGGAAACCGCTAAACTGGAACTTGCTGCCGAGCCCGAGTTCGATTTCACCGTCGTTAACGACGATGTCAAGCGGGCGGCAGACGAGCTCGTTTCATTGATGGGACTTGTTCCGCACCCGCGCTGAGCGGGCCCGAAAGAACACGTCCCGGAACCCATTGGAGATTTTGTGTCGACCAACCTCGAAGGCATCATCAACCCGCCGATCGACTCCCTGCTGGAAGCAACGGATTCGAAGTACGCGCTGGTGATTTACGGTGCCAAGCGTGCCCGCCAGATCAACGCCTACTACTCGCAGCTGCACGAAGGCCTGTTCGAGTATGTCGGCCCGCTGGTGGACACCAAGCTGAACGAGAAGCCGCTGTCCATCGCGCTGCGCGAAATCAACGAGGGCCTGCTGGTCAGCAAGCCCGTCGAAAAGCCCGCAGAGTAACCAGCGTCTAACACCGGGGCAGGCATGCGGATCATTCTGGGCGTGGGCGGCGGGATCGCCGCCTACAAGTCGGCATCCCTGCTTCGGTTGTTTAAGGAGGCCGGCCACGAGGTGACGGTCATGCCGACCGACGCCGCCGAGAAGTTTGTTGGCCGCGCCACCTGGGAGGCCCTCTCCGGCAACCCGGTGAGCAACAGCGTGTTCGACGCCGTCGAGTCGGTCAACCACGTGGGCGTCGAAGATGTCCTCGTCCTTGGCGGTGCCGAAGACCTTCTCGAGGTTGGTCAGCTGGAACGGACCCACCTCGGGCTTGAACACGGCGGG
>NZ_JBNHGL010000365.1:0-2041 GCF_059091245.1 Arthrobacter sp. Y3225116 | reverse complement strand
CATGGGGCGTTTTTTATGCGTGCGACCCGAACCACCGGCACTATTCCCCGGAAGGAGGGTTATGGCAACGCCAACCAAGGTGGCAGCCCTTGAAGAACCAAAGACCGTCGGTCGTTGAAATCCTCCACGTTTTCAACCGAAAGTCCCATGCCTGGGACGGCCTGCGCAGGTGAACGAAGCATTGCCCCGCCACCGGACCGCCGGAGCGGGAACGAAGCCCCGTGCGCCTGCATGGGGCGTTTTTTATGCGTGCGACCCGAACCACCGGCACTATTCCCCGGAAGGAGGGTTATGGCAACGCCAACCAAGGTGGCAGCCGTTGAAGAAATCACCAGCGATTTCAAGGAATCCAGCGCTGCAGTCCTAACCGAATACCGCGGGCTTACCGTTGCACAGCTCAAGGAGCTGCGTGTTTCTCTCGGCCAGGACACCAAGTTCTCGGTCGTCAAGAACACCCTGACTGGCATTGCAGCCAAGGAAGCCGGCATCGACGCGTTCGAAGGCCAGCTTTCCGGACCCACTGCTATCGCCTTCATCAAGGGTGACGCCGTTGCAGCCGCCAAGTCCCTGACGGATTTCGCAAAGTCCAACCCGCAGCTCATCATCAAGACCGGTATCTTCGAGGGCAAGGCCCTAGATGCAACCGCCGTTGCTGCGCTGGCCGCTCTCGAATCCCGCGAGCACCAGCTGGCCCGCGTCGCCGGTGTCCTCAAGGCGCCGATGTCCGCACTGGCCCGCACCCTCGATGCGCTGCGCATCAAGCAGGAGGAGAACGGCGGCGCCGCTGCCGAAGCTCCGGCCGAAGCTGCCGAAGCCGAAGCTCCCGCTGCCGAAGCAACCGAGGCCCCGGCCGAGGCTGCCGCCGAAGAGCAGTAAGACTCTTCACCAACCAACTCTTGGTGCGGACACACCAGCCGCATCACCTATCAGGAAGGACGCCAACCATGGCGAAGCTCACCAACGAAGAGCTCATTGAAGCTTTCAAGGAACTGACCATCATCGAGCTCTCCGAGTTCGTCAAGCTGTTCGAGGAGACCTTCGACGTCACCGCTGCTGCCGTTGCCGTTGCAGGCCCCGCAGCCGGCGCCGGCGAAGCCGCTGCCGAGGAGCAGACCGAGTTCGACGTCGTCCTCGAAGCTGCCGGCGAGAAGAAGATCGCAGTGATCAAGGAAGTCCGCGCGCTGACCTCCCTGGGCCTCAAGGAAGCCAAGGACCTGGTCGACGGTGCTCCGAAGGCCGTCCTCGAAGGCGCCACCAAGGAAGCTGCCGACAAGGCCAAGGAAGTTCTTGAGGCTGCCGGCGCGACCGTCACCCTCAAGTAAGTTCTCTTTAGCTTCTGCGAAGCCCCGCCGCCCCACCGGGCGGCGGGGCTTTGTGCTGTGCGGGCCGGAACCAGCGGCCGGTGCCCCGGCGGTTCAGCGGGTCGGGCGGGCTCAGGCCGGGTCGGAGATGTCGGCGACGGTGGCGCCGAGCGCGGACGTCAGCGCATCGGCGTCGACGAAGGCGGAGTAGCCGTGTTCCCCGGCGCCCAGCGATATCCGCCGGCCGCGGATGGACTCGTCGGCGTACACCGGCCAGGCCGTGCTGCTGCCCAGCGGGGTGATGGTGCCGCGCCGGTAGCCCGTCGCCGCGTAGGCAACATCGGCGTGCGGCAGCGAAAGTTTGTTGACCCCCAGCAGCGAGCGGAGCTTGGGCCAGGAGATCTGCCGGTCGCCGGGAATGAGGGCGAACAGGAACGAGCCGTCCTTGTGCTTGATGACCAGGGTCTTGACGATGTCGGCCTCGGCGATGCCCAGCAGCTGCGCGGCCTCCGCGAGGCTGCGGGCGCCGGCGCGTTCGGCGACGTCGACCTTCAGCGAGTGGGCTTCGGCGCCGGCCAGGAAACGCTGCAGGCCGGCCGGCAGGGCAGGGGCACCGGAGTCGTTGCTCATGTCCGGTTCAAGCCCCGGCGGCCGCCCGGTATTACCGGCCCGGCCCCCGGGGCCGCCCGCAAGATCGGACTAGCACACCTAATAACTCCATTCACAATTAAATATCTTTT
>NZ_JBNHGL010000364.1:0-2080 GCF_059091245.1 Arthrobacter sp. Y3225116 | reverse complement strand
TTTAAAGAAGAATACGCAAAACGATATACTTAGTGGTGATTGGTGTTCTGACGTGGGCTTTTCCGTTCTGGCCGCACCCGCAACCGCTCCGAGGAAGCCGCCGGCGACGAGGCCGGCAGCACCGAAGAAAGCGACGAGGCTGCCGAAGCCGCTGAAGAGGGTGCCGCGGGGGAGAAGGACGGCGTGACCTCGCGCCGCCGCCGCCGTCGCCGCCGCGGCGATGCCGATCTTGAACTCACCGGCGGTGCCGACGACGACCCGCCCAACACGGTCACCCGGGTCCGGGCACCGCGCCCGATCACCGAGACCGCCCCCAGCAACAAGGTGGCGTCGGTCAAGGGGTCCACGCGGCTGGAGGCCAAGAAGCAGCGCCGCCGCGAGTCCCGCGAGACCGGCCGCCGCCGCCAGGTCATCACCGAGGCCGAGTTCCTGGCCCGCCGCGAATCCGTCGACCGCCAGATGGTGGTCCGCCAGCGCGACGACAGGATCCAGATCGGCGTGCTCGAAGACGGCGTGCTGGCCGAGCATTTCGTGTCCAAGACCCAGCAGGACTCGTTGATCGGCAACGTCTACGTGGGCAAGGTGCAGAACGTGCTGCCCAGCATGGAGGCCGCCTTCATCGACATCGGCCGCGGCCGCAACGCCGTGCTCTACGCCGGCGAGGTCAACTGGGACGCCGCCCACCTCGACGGGCAGCCGCGCCGGATCGAACTCGCGCTCAAGTCCGGCGACTCGGTCCTGGTGCAGGTCACCAAGGACCCGGTGGGCCACAAGGGCGCCCGCCTGACCAGCCAGATTTCGCTGCCGGGCCGCTTCCTGGTCTACGTCCCCGGCGGCTCCATGACCGGCATTTCCCGGAAACTGCCCGACGTGGAACGCAACCGGCTGAAGAAGATCCTGAAGGAACATGTTCCCGACGGAGCCGGCGTGATCGTCCGCACCGCGGCCGAGGGCGCCAGCGAAGAAGAGCTGATGAACGACATCAACCGGCTGCGCGCGCAGTGGGAGGGCATCGAATCGCGTGCCGGGTCCACCAAGACGCTGGCACCGGAGCTGCTCTACGCCGAGCCGGACCTGACCATCAAGGTGGTCCGCGACGTGTTCAACGAGGACTTCTCCAAGCTGGTCGTCTCCGGCGAAGAAGCCTGGGACACGATCGAGGCCTACGTGACCTATGTGGCCCCCGACCTGGTGGATCGGTTGGAGAAGTGGACGTCGGAGACGGACATTTTCGCCGCCCAGCGGATCGACGAGCAGATCCACAAGGCGCTGGACCGCAAGGTCTTCCTGCCCTCCGGCGGTTCCCTCGTGATTGACCGCACCGAGGCCATGACCGTGGTGGACGTCAACACCGGCAAGTTCACCGGCTCCGGCGGCAACCTGGAAGAGACCGTCACCAAGAACAACCTGGAAGCGGCCGAAGAAGTGGTCCGCCAGCTGCGGCTGCGCGACATCGGCGGCATCATCGTCATCGACTTCATCGACATGGTGCTGGAGTCCAACCGCGACCTGGTGCTGCGCCGCCTGGTCGAATGCCTGGGCCGCGACCGGACCAAGCACCAGGTAGCCGAGGTAACCTCGCTGGGCCTGGTCCAGATGACCCGCAAGCGCATGGGCACCGGGCTGCTGGAAGTCTTCGGCGAGCAGTGCGAGCATTGCGCCGGCCGCGGCGTGATCACGCACGACGAACCGGTCGAACACCGCCGCCCCGCCGCGGCCACCGAGCACCACCAGGTCCGCATCGAGAAGCGCTCCGAACGGCAGTCGCGCAGCGAGAAGCGCCGCAACCGCGGCCAGGGCGGGCAGGAGACTGCCGCCGAGACCCCGGCCGCCGTGGTCCAGGAAGACGACGCCGAGCGCCGGGCCAAGGCCGAGGCCGCCCGCGCGGCACTGGCCACCATCGCCGCCGCCGCGCACGCCGCCCATGAGGCGGAAGATCACCCGGAGGCGGCCAAGTCCAAGCAGCACGACGGCGAACAACCCGCCTTCGCCGCCGTTGCCGGCAAGCCCGAAGCGGCGGCGGCCGGTGCGCCCGCGGGTTCGCCGGGCCAGCCCTCCGGGCGCAAGCGCAGGTCGCGCC
>NZ_JBNHGL010000363.1:0-2086 GCF_059091245.1 Arthrobacter sp. Y3225116 | reverse complement strand
AAGTCCCGCTTGAGCAGCGCGGGCAGCATCACGTTGCAGACGGCAATGGCCGCACCGACCAGGAAGGTGCCGATCCACAGATTCGCGATGGCGCCGGTCAGCGAGGCCATCCGGTCCGGGAAGTCCCGCTTGAGCAGCGCGGGCAGCATCACGTTGCAGACGGCAATGGCCGCACCGACCAGGAAGGTGCCGATCCACAGATTCGCGATGGCGCCGGGCACCGGGCGCAGGAACGTCCCGGCCACCAACAGCATCAGGGCACCGAAAACCGTGCGCTCGACGCCGAACTTTTCGCTCAGTCCGTGCGCCAGCGGGGACACCGCGCCGAAGGCCAGCAGCGGGACCGCGGCGAGCACGCCCAGGGCGGTGGTGCCCAGCCCGGTGTCCGCGCCGATCTGGTCCAGCAGCGGGCCCACGCTGGTCAGCACCGGGCGCAGGTTGGCTGCCACCAGCAGGATGCCGGCAATCAGCAACCCGGCGGACAACGACTGGCTGGTCCCGCGGGTCTTCACCGCCCCCACCCCTTCCGCGATAGGCAATCTCCGGCAACCTTATGCGACGGGACAGGCAAAGGGGCACCCTGCCCGCGCCGGCACTGCTCACGCTGCGCGGAGGGAGCCCCTCGCCGTCGTCCTGGGGATCGGCGGCCGCGGACTACTTGGCGGCGGCGTCAGCCGCGTCAGCGGCCTCGGCGAGCATGGGCAGGAAGGTATCCAGCGCCCACGGCAGGCTCAGCGGCGACGCGGCGGAAATGGACAGGGTCAGCGTATTGTCCGAGTCCGCCACCAGCGCGCCGTCTTTGATCGCCGGGATCTGGCCCAGCAGCGGGTCCTTGGTGATTTGCCGGGCGGTCTTGTCGTCCGGCACCCAGGTCACGAACACATCGGATTCCAGTTCGTTGGCCTTCTCGGCCGACCAGGGAATGAAGAACTCGTCGGAGCCGGCGGTGGCCTCGGTGACAACATCCGCCTGGACCATGCCAATGCTGGTGAGGAACTTCGGCCGGTTGTCGTTGGCGGTGTAGACGTTCACGCCGTCGCCCTTGGCCGGTTCAAGGTTGCCGTAGATGAAGCTCTTGCCAGCCAGCTGCGGGTACTCCGCGGCCTTGGCCACGATGGTCTGCTCGGTTTCGGCCACCAGGTCCTCGGCTTCCGCACTGCGTCCGAGCGCCTGACCGATCAGCCGGGTGGAGTCCTGCCAGTCCGTGCCGTAGGGAGTCTCCGGGTAAGCGACGACCGGGGCGATCTTGCTGAGTGTGTCGTAGTCCTCCTGGGTCAACCCGGAGTAGGCGGCAAGGATGACGTCCGGGGCCAGCTCGGCAATCTCGTCGAAGGCGATGCCGTCCACCTCCGAATACAGGGTGGGCGCATTCTCGCTGCCGATCGCGGCGCCCAGCTCCTCCAGCTTGGCGTCCCGCCACGGGGTGGACCCGTTCTCGTTTCCGCCCCAGTCTTCCTTGGGCATGCCGACCGGAACCACACCCAGCGCCAGCGACACATCGGAATTAACCCAGGACACGGTGGCCACGCGTTCGGGCTGCTCTTCGATCACCGTCTCGCCGAAGGCGTGTTCCACCGTCACCGGGAACTGGTCCGACGCCGCGGCCGACGGGCCTCCCTCGGAACCTCCGCCCGCGGGACCGGTGGAACAGGCGGTCAGGGACATCAGGACGACGGCGGCGGCAGCTGCCAATCCGCGCATGCGTGAAAGGGCCAACTCGGGCCTCCTCGGATCAAGGGATGGAAACAAAAGTAAGGGTAGCCTACGCTCACACTGATTAAGCAACTACTTCGTTGCGTATTTCGCCGCCGCTGCCCCCGGGGCTGCCGGCAGAGCCGGGCCGGTGCCGTCACGTTCCGGGGAACCAGCGAAATCCGTTGACAAAGAGACCCCGGTCACTGTGTCATAAGTGAAACCCATTCATTTCCGGCATCCGCCGGGTCAGAGGAGCGGCCATGGCGGCGGACTGGATCTTTCACTCCGGCAGGATCTTCGATGGACGGCGCCTGCTGCCCGGAGCCCCGGCCGTCGCCGTCGCGGACGGGGTGGTCACCGCCATCGGAACGGACGCCGAAGCCCGGGCGGC
>NZ_JBNHGL010000362.1:0-2118 GCF_059091245.1 Arthrobacter sp. Y3225116 | reverse complement strand
GGTCCCGTTCGCGGGGGACGGCGGTGCTTCCGTCCCGGACGCCGGGCGTCGCAGGGAGGTCGGCGGGGCCCGGATCCGCGGCGGAGTCCGCGGAGTCTTCCTGCCCGGGTTCGGCGACTGCCGTCACGTGCTTCGCGCGCTTGACGCTGGCCCGGTCGATGAGCAGGAACAGGAGCGATCCCACCAGGATGCCGGCCAGGCCGAACAGCACGGCCAGGAAGGCGAAAACGGTGCCGCGGGTGAACTCCGCGTTCTCCGGCCCGGTGTAGGCAGACACGGCGGCCAGCACGACGCCCAGCACGGCCCAGACGGCGATGAAGGGCGCGTACTTCGGCGCCCGGCGAACGGTGACGTCGCGGCGCTCCGGCTCGATGGGTCTGCGGTCGCGAGCCGGTTCTTGCTCAGAAGTCATACGTTCCAGCCTACCGGGCGAAGAGCGGCAGCTTGTCCGCCAGTTCGGCCCGCAGCCCGGAGGCAGCGACCCTGCCCTCGGCGACGGCGGCGTCCCATCCGAGCGACCCCGTCACCAGGGCAAGCCAGGTGGCGGGGTCGGTTTCCACCACGTTCGGCGGTGTGCCCCGGGTGTGCCGCGGGCCCTCGATGCACTGGGCGACGCCGAACGGCGGCACCCGCACCTCCACGCTGCTGCCGGGGGCACGCTCGGCCAGTTCCTCCAACGCGTACCGCACCGCCGTGGCAGTGGTCTTCCGGTCCGTGGCCCCGCCGCGCCACGCACCCACGGCGGCGTCGCCCTCCCGAGCCGGGATCCGGCGTCGTACTCCCATCGAATAAGGTCCTTCCGGGGCTCAGTCCAGCAGCGCGACCATGGGCGGTGCCAGCCGCAGCCTGCCGACCGGCTGGCCGCCGCCGAGGACGGGCTTGACCACGTCCTCCAGCACCGGGCCCACCTTCTCCACGTCGACGGCGCCGCAGGCGGCCAGCAGGGTCAGCGCGATCAGGGAACCGGCGCGGCCGCTGCCGTCCAGGATCTTCACCGCCACCGAGACGCCGTTGGGTGTGGCCATCACCATCACGCCCTCGGCGCCGGACTTGGCAACGACCCCCAACTGCTCCATCACCACGGTGTTTTCCTGGCCCCAGCCGTGCACCGCCCACGGGTAGTCCAGCATGGCGGTGACGATGGTGGCGGCGCGGGCATCGGCGTTCTTGTCCGCGGGCGCCTTGGCCAGCTTCCCGACGGCCCGGGCCAGTCCGGTCAACGACAGCGCGGGTGCCGGGGCGCCGCAGCCGTCGACGGCGATGTGCTCGATCTTTTCTTCGGCGTATTCCTCGATGACCTCCATCACGCGGCGCTGGAGGGGGTGGTTCGGCTCCAAGTAGGTGTGGGTGTTCCAGCCGTTCTCCACGCAGGCCCAGAGGAAGGCGGCGTGCTTGCCGGAGCAGTTGAAGGACAGCCGCTGCTGGCCGCGTTCCGTGCGGACCAACCAGCCGCGCGCCTGCTCGTCCTGCGGCCAGGCCGGCGGGCAGCGAAGATCGGCGTCGGTCAGGCCGGCGGCCTTGAGCATGCCCTCCACCACGTCCATGTGCTCCAGCGACCCCACATGGCTGGCGCAGGCCAGGGCCACCTGGTCGCCGCGCAGCGGGACGCCGGACTGCATGGCGGCCAGGGCCTGGAACGGCTTGAGGGTTGAACGCGGGAAGATCGGTGCGGTGATGTCGCCGAGTTCGGTCACCACGGTGCCGTCGGCGGCCATGACCACCGCGGAGCCCAGATGGCGGGACTCGATGAAACCGTTGCGTTCAACGACGGCCAGTTCCACGGCGTCCGCGGCTTTGAATGTCTCGGGCATGGACTTAGTTTAGGGGCCGGTGCAACAACTTCGAGGCTCCGCCCCGCGACCAGTAGGCTAGTTCCTTGTGAAGGTACTTGTGATCGGCCCCGGCGGCCGCGAGCACGCAATAATCCGTTCCCTGCTGGCCGATCCCTTTGTCACCGAGGTGCATGCCGCCCCCGGCAACGCCGGCATCGCGCAGATCGTGCCCACGCACCAGGTGGATGCGGGCGACCCGGCGGCGGTGACCGAGCTGGCCCGGCGGCTGGAGTCCGACCTGGTGGTGGTGGGCCCGGAGGCCCCGCTGGCCGCCGGCGTGGCCGAC
>NZ_JBNHGL010000361.1:0-2122 GCF_059091245.1 Arthrobacter sp. Y3225116 | reverse complement strand
CCGGCCCGCCCTCTGCCGGACCCCCTGGGCTCGGCCGGGAGCACCCGGCGCGGCCCCGCGCCGCTGCCGATCAGGCGAACGTCCGGCCGGTGAGCCGCTCGTAGGCTTCGACGTAACGAGCCCGCGTCTTCTGCACGATGTCCTCCGGCAGGGCCGGCGGCGCAGCGTCCGAGTTCTTGTCCCAGCCGGAAGCGGGCGACGTCAGCCAGTCGCGCACGAACTGCTTGTCGAACGACGGCTGCGCCCGGCCCGGCTCGTAGGTGTCCGCGTCCCAGAACCGCGAGGAGTCGGGGGTCAGCACCTCGTCGCCCAGGGTGATCTCCCCCGTGGTGGGGTCGACGCCAAACTCGACCTTGGTGTCCGCCAGGATGATTCCCCGCTCCCGTGCGATGGCTTCGGCGCGCGTATAGATCTGCAGCGTCTTCTCGCGCAGCCGGGCCGCGGTCTCCGCGCCGACGGTCTGCACCACGGCGTCGTAGGTGATGTTCTCGTCGTGCTCGCCCACCTCGGCCTTGGCCGAGGGGGTGAAGATGGCTGGCTCCAACCGGGAGCCGTCCACCAGGCCGGCCGGCAGCGGCAACCCGCACACGGTCCGGGATTGCCGGTACTCGGCGAGGCCGGACCCGGTGAGGTAGCCGCGGGCGATGCATTCCACCGGGTACATGTCCAGTTTCTTGCAGACCATCGCCCGGCCGGCCACCGCGTCCGGCACCTCGGTGGACACCACGTGGTGCGCCACCGGGTTGTCCCCCTGGGCGAGCTGTTCGAACCACCACAGGCTCAGCTGGGTGAGGATCCGGCCCTTGTCCGGGATCTCGCTGGACAGCACGTGGTCGTAGGCGCTGATCCGGTCGCTCGCCACCACCAGCACGGTGTCATTGCGCCGGTCCAACAGGCCCTCGGCGGCAATGTCGTCGCTGGCCGTCTCCACCTGTTGCGGGTCGGCCGGAACGTACAGGTCGCGGACCTTGCCGGAGTAGACGTGCTTCCAGCCGGGCAGTTCGAGTACTTCGGGGGCAAATGCCATGGTTGACGGTTCCTCAGTCTCTCTGTGCGCCGGCCCGGGAGTTCGTGTCGGACGCGGGCACCGTGATTTTGCCCTCGGCGGCCAGCAGGGCAATGTCGCTGCGGTGCTGCGACCCCTCCAGGCTGATCGCTTCGATGCCTTCGTAGGCACGTTCGCGGGCTTCCACCAGGTCCTCACCCAACGCGACGACGGCGAGTACCCGCCCGCCGGCGCTGACCACCTTGCCGTTCTCGTCCAGGGCGGTCCCGGCGTGGATCACGTGCACGTCGGTCAAGGCATTGGCCTTCTTCAGGCCCCGGATCCGGTCTCCGGTGCGCGGGGTTCCCGGGTAATTCTCCGAGGCCAGCACCACCGTGACGGCGGACCGCCTGGACCAGACCAACTGTTCGGTGTCATCCAGTTCCCCCTTGGCGGCCGCCAGCAGCAGCCCGCCCAGCGGTGTGCGCAGCCGGGCCAGTACCGCCTGGGTTTCCGGGTCCCCGAAACGGGCGTTGAATTCGATCACCCGCACGCCGCGGCCGGTCACGGCCAGCCCGCAGAACAGCACCCCCACGAACGGGGTACCGCGGCGGGCCATCTCGCGGATGGTCGGCAGCGCGACGCGGTCCATGACTTCGTCCACGAAACCGGGCGGCAGCCAGGTCAGCGGCGTGTAGGCGCCCATGCCGCCGGTGTTCGGGCCCTCGTCTCCGTCGAAAATCCGCTTGAAATCCTGCGCGGGCACCAGCGGGATGGCGCGTTCGCCGTCGGAAATCACAAACAGGGAGACTTCCGGGCCGTCGAGGAATTCCTCGATCACCACGGAGCCGCCGGCGTCGAAGCAGGCCTGGGCGTGCGCCAGGGCGGCATCGCGGTCTTCGGTCACCACCACGCCCTTGCCGGCCGCCAGCCCGTCGTCCTTGACCACGTAGGGGGCGCCGAACGAGTCCAGGGCTGCGGCCGCCTCGTCCGCGTTGGTGGCCACATGCGCCATGGCGGTGGGCACGTTCGCCGCGGCCATGACCTGCTTGGCGAAGGCCTTGGAGCCTTCGAGCCTGGCCGCTTCCTTGCTGGGGCCGAACACCGGGATCCCCGCCGCGCGCAGCGGGTCGGCCA
>NZ_JBNHGL010000360.1:0-2138 GCF_059091245.1 Arthrobacter sp. Y3225116 | reverse complement strand
CGCGGAGCCCGCGCCGGCGTGCCGGCGGACGTTGTTCAGGGCCTCCTGCGCGGCCCGCAGCACCACCACCTGCTGCGCCGGCGTCAGCTCCGGCAGCGCCGCAGGCAGCTCCACGCTCAGCCGGGCGCCGTCCAGGCCGGTGGCCTCGAGCCGCCGCAGCGCGCCGAGCAGGTCGCCGCCGGCCAGTTGCGCGGGGCCGGAGGCCGCGATCAGGGCCCGCGCTTCCTGCAGGTTGTCCCGTGCCGTGTCCCGGATGCCGGCCAGGGAGGACGCCAGCGCCGCCGGGACCGGGGTGCCGGCCTTGCGCAGCTGCGCCTGGGCCGCCTCCGAAAGCATCACGATCGAGGTGAAGCCCTGCGCCAGCGTGTCGTGGATTTCGCGGGCCATCCGCTCCCGCTCGGCCATGGCGCCCTGACGCTCGTGCGCGGCCCCCAGTTCCGCCCGGGCGGCGTTGAGCTCCGCGATCAGGTCCGCCCGCTGCTCGCTCTGTTCGATGATCTTGTAGATCCACAGGCCCAGCAGCGTGCTGGCCAGGAAGGAGATCACCGCCTGCAGCCCGGCGGCCAGCAGCCCGGCGGCGCCGGTGCCGAACAGGTGCAGCTGGCCGGCGGCCACGAGCACGCAGATCAGCGCCGAGGCGGCCACGCCGTTGCGCTCCGACCCCGCGAACATCCACACCTGCGGGAACGCGATGAAGAGGATGATCGAGCCGGCGCCGGAGAGGAACGCCAGGTAGGTCACCACGGCGATCAGCAGCACCACGTACAGCTTCGGCTTCCAGGTGTGCAGGTCGTTCGCCCGGGTCAGGAACGGGTAGGCCGCCCCGAGCAGGACGAGGGCCGCCACCGCCGATGCCTTGGCGGGGTCCGCCGCGTCGGCGCTGACCCAGACAATGACGGCGACGGTCGCCAGCGCGACGTAGAACCCGAGGTGCCACCACTTCAGGCCGCGGAACCAGATCGAGTCCCCGACGGAGGGCGGGGCCGGCGCCGGCGGGACCGCGGATTCACTCATGGCATCACCTTACGACGGCCCTGCCGCCCGGCCTGCGCGTCGCCCTGCCGCGGGGGACTACTTCTGCGGCGGCCAACGGAACATCAGCCGGGTCAGCACCAGGCCGGCGGCCAGCCAGCTGAGGATCACGACGGCGGACATCCCCAGGTTCCAGGCCCCGCCGGGCTCCACGGACTCCCAGCCCTCCGGCAGGAACACCGAGCGCATGCCGCTGGCCGTCCAGCGCAGCGGCGTCAGGTCCGCGAGGCCGCGCAGCCAGTCCGGAATCTGCGAGAACGGGAAATAGATGCCGGAGATGAAGGACAGCAGCAGCGGCGGCACGGCGGCCATGGTGGAGGCGGAGGGCCCGGACCTGGCCAGGCAGGCGAAGGCGATCCCCACCGCCGACCAGGCCGCCGTGGACCCCAGGAGCAGCCACGCGAACGTCAGCCAGGCCTCCGCCGTCGCCGGCAGGGGCACGTCGAACAGGAACCGTGCGCCCAGCAGCAGCAGGGCCGTTTGCGTCAGGATCAGGACCAGCGTCATGCCGGTCTTGCCCAGGAAGTAGGACAGGCTGGGCAGCGGCGTTCCGGCCAGCCGCTTGATGCTGCCGTTGAACCGTTCGGTGGCCACGTAGGCGCTGAGGTTCTGGAAGCCGCTCAGGACCGTGCCCAGGGCCAGCATTGCGGGCAGGAAGTACTCGGCCGGGCGCAGCAGCGACTCCGGCCGCGCCGGATCGCCCATCGACGCGTCCTCGCCGAAGACGGTGCTGAACAGGCCCATCATGATCAGCGGGAACAGCAGGGTGAAGACCACCGCGGCCGGGTCGCGCGAGAACATCCGCACCTCCAGCAGCGTCCGTTTCCAGCCCAGCAGCAGCGCGTTCGGCCGCCAGGCCCGGACTGCCCCGGATGGGCCGGACGTCGAGGGGGCGGATGTCGAGGGGGACGGGGCATTCATGAGGCGTCGGTCCTGTCCGTGGCGTGCTGCTGCAGCAGCTGAAGGTAGATGTCCTCGAGGTGCGGCACGCGCACCTGCAGGTTGGCCGGCTCGTGCCGCCCGCCGCCGCTGAGCCGGTGCACCAGCGCCGCCGGCTCGTCGGTGGTCTCGAGGTGGTCGCCGGCCCCGTCCGTCCAGCTGACTTT
>NZ_JBNHGL010000359.1:0-2163 GCF_059091245.1 Arthrobacter sp. Y3225116 | reverse complement strand
CCGCAGACGCCACCGGCAAACCCACTGCCCGGCGGCCAACGATGGTGCTGAACTGCTACTGAAAACAGACTATCCGCCGCCACTGACAGTTTCGGGGGTTGCAGGTTCAGTCGGACTGCGGAGGCTGGAGGACCCAGCGGCGCACCGCGGAGGCCTGACAGCATGGCGCGGCCATGCAAGGAGAACGGTACAAGCGCACCAAGGGGGTGGAGGACCGCAGGGGGAAGAACGCGGGGCCGGTCCGCGCGGCCACGGAGCGGACGTTACGGCTTGGGCCACGTGGTCCGAAGGCAGAGACGGTCCCACGCAAGGAGGACGCGCAAGGGGGCCGTTCCGGTGAGACTAGACCGCCACCGGATTGAGGTCGTAATGCATCTCTACCAAGTCGCCCAAGGTGCGGCTGCCGCGAAGCCGGGCCGGCGCCGTCGTGCTGGGAACCGGTAGCAGCGGTTGTCCGCCCCCCAGCATTACCGGCACCAACGTCAGGATGAGTTCGTCCAGCAGGCCGGCCGACGCGTACTGTGCCGCAAGTTGCCCTCCGCCGACCAGCCACACGTCTTTCTCGCCCGCGTCGGCGCAGATGTCATGGTGGAAGATACCCACGTCGCCTCGCACAAACGTGATGTCTGCTCCGGGGATGCCAGGCAGTTCGTGATGCGTGAAGACCCACGTGGGTGTTGAGCCGTAGGGCCATTCCTCCGGTGCCTCTTCCAGCACGAACTTGTACGTCTCGGAGCCCATGACGATGGACCCGATCCGCTGCATGAAGGTTTCGAAGCTGTCCTGGACGCCGGCGGCGTCGTTGAACTGCGTGAGCCAGTCGAGCTTGTTGCTGCGGTCGGCGATATACCCATCCACCGAGCTGCCGACGTAGTAGATAGTCCGGGCCATGGGCCCCATGCTAGCCAGCGGCTCGAACCAGCGGAAGGGTGGCATGCGGCCCGCGGGAAATGCGGCGTAGTCAGACCACATGCGGCCCGCCCGAGATGCGGTGTTGTCGGACCGCGGCGGCCCGCGGGAGACGCGGGGGGTTGTCGCTCCGCAGCCGCCCGCAGTACAACGGTGGGATGGATGCGAAGACGGCGGCGTGGATCACGGCCTACCGGCAGGCCTGGGAGACCAATGACCCGGATCAGATCGGAGCCTTGTTTACCGACGACGCCGAGTACCGGACGGAGCCGTGGACGGACCCGTGGCGTGGCCGGGACAGCATTGTCCAGCAGTGGCTGGCCCGCAAGGACGAGCCCGGCGCGGCGACCTTTGAGTGGCACGAAGTCGCCGTAACCGACGACGTCTCTGTGGTCGAGGGAACGACTGCCTACCGGGACGGACGCACCTACAGCAATTTGTGGGTGATCCGGTTGAATAGCGAAGGCCGGGCAACCCACTTCACCGAGTGGTGGATGGACCAGTCGGTTCCTTCCTGAGGCCGACGCCCGCACAGGATGCTCCGATCATGCATCAACCGCGCCCGTGGCCGTAAGCTCGGGGAATGGCGAGATACTTCGACGTACACCCCCAGGATCCCCAGCAGCGCTCGATCGGCCAGATTGTTGACCTTGTCCGGTCGGACGCGCTGATCGTGTACCCGACCGACTCTTGTTACGCCTTCGGCGCGCAACTGGGCAACAGGGACGCCCTGGAACGGATCCGGACGATTCGCCGGCTCGACAACAAACACCACTTCACCTTGGTCTGCAAGGACTTTGCCCAGCTGGGCCAGTTCGTGCACGTCGACAACAACGTTTTCCGCAGCATCAAGGCCGTGACGCCGGGAAGCTACACCTTCATTCTGCCGGCCACCGCGGAGGTTCCCCGCCGGCTAATGCATCCGAAGAAGAAGACCGTGGGCGTCCGCATTCCGGCGAACAACGTCGCGCAGGCAATCCTGGCGGAACTGGGCGAGCCGCTGCTCTCCAGCACACTGCTGTTGCCGGACGAGGAGGAACCGCTGACCCAGGGCTGGGAAATCAAGGACCGGCTCGACCATGTGGTGGACGCCGTGGTGGACGGCGGCGACTGCGGGCCCGAGCCGTCCACCGTCGTCGACTTTTCCGGCGGCACCGCCGAAGTGGTTCGTCACGGAGCCGGCGACCCGTCCCGGTTCGAATAGGCCAGAGGCGGCGGCGGGCGCCGTGGGAAGCCCCGGCTGCACGGCCCGCC
>NZ_JBNHGL010000358.1:0-2169 GCF_059091245.1 Arthrobacter sp. Y3225116 | reverse complement strand
CGAGGTCGGCGTGCGCGTCACCCAGGCCGGTGCGGCCGCGAATTCCGCGGCCTCCGGCGCCCCGCCGTCGGACTCGGGGTTCACGATCCAGAACTACCGCGAGGATCCGGTCGAACCGGTCGTGGAACAGGGAACGCTGGACCCCCTGGCCGTGCCGACCGCCGAGGCGCTGGCCCGGGAACTGGCGCCGATGCGGCTCTCGGCGGACTCGCTGGAACACAACACCGCCGCCAGCTCGGACAGCTTCCTGGACATGCTCGGCCTGAGCCCGGCGCTGGACGAGGCCGACATCAGGCGGCTCTGGAAGCCCCGCAGCGAAGTGGACTTCCTGCGGATCCCGCTGGGCCCCGACGACCGCGGCCGGCCCGCCCTGCTGGACCTGAAGGAATCGGCGCAGTTCGGCATGGGCCCGCACGGGCTCTGCGTCGGCGCCACCGGCTCCGGCAAGTCGGAGATGCTGCGGTCGCTGGTGCTGGGACTGCTGGCCACCCATCCGCCGGAACTGCTGTCCATGGTGCTGGTGGACTTCAAGGGCGGCGCCACGTTCGCTCCCTTCGCCGACGCGCCGCAGGTCTCCGGCGTGATCACCAACCTCGCCGATGACGCAAGCCTGATCGAACGCATCTACTCCAGCCTCAACGGCGAGGTGGTCCGGCGGCAGGAAGTGCTCAAGGCCGCCGGCAACATCGCCAACATCACCGACTACCAGCTGCACCGGCAGGAACGGCTCGCCCGCGGCGAGGCCATGGAGCCGCTGCCGCACCTGGTGGTGATCATCGACGAATTCGGCGAACTGCTCACCGCCCGGCCCGACTTCATCGACCTGTTCCTCTCCATCGGCCGGATCGGCCGGTCCATCGGCGTGCACCTGCTGTTGAGCAGCCAGCGGATCGAGTCCGGCAAGCTGCGCGGGCTGGAGACCTACCTGTCCTACCGGATCGGGCTGCGCACGCTCTCCGAGTCTGAATCCCGCACCGTGCTGGACACGCCGGACGCCTTCCACCTGCCGCCGGTCCCCGGCTACGGCTACCTGAAGGTGGATACCACCGTCTACACAAGATTCAAGGCCGGCTACGTGTCGGGCCCGCTGGAGGATGTCCAGGCCCAGGAGGCGGAGGAAACCGCCGGCGACGACGGCCCCCGGGTGCTGCCGATGCCCACCTATGCGGCCAGCCTGGAGCGGACGGACGAGGCCGGCGCCGCTGCCGCCAGGCCGGCCCGTACCGGGGCGTCCAAACGCACCACCGGCCCGACCGTCCTGTCCACCCTGATGGCCACCCTGGCCGGGTTCCCGCGCGCCGTGGATCCCATCTGGCTGCCGCCGCTGCCGGCGGCGCTGGCACTGGACACCGCCGCCGGTTCGGTGACCACCACCAGCCAGGGCATCCGGCTCGCCTCCGGCGGCGCGCTGAAGGTCCCGATCGGCCTGCTCGATGACCCGGCCAAGCAGTGGCAGGGCGTCTGGGAACTGGACCTGAAGTCGGCGGGCGGCAACGTGGCCATCATCGGCGGGCCGCAGTCGGGCAAGAGCACCGCGCTGCGCACCATTGCGGCCTCGCTGGCCCTGACCCACAGCCCGCAGGAAGTGGGCATCTACTGCGTGGACCTGCTGGGGAACTCGCTGATCCCGCTGGAGGGCCTGCCGCACGTGGGCGGCGTGGCCGTGCGGACCAACCGCGAGGTAGTCCGCCGCACGGTGGAAGAAGTGCTGGCCATGCTCGGCGAGCGTGAGATCGTGTTCGAGAAGTACCAGGTGGATTCGCTGGCCACCCTGCGCAGGCTGTGCGCCCAGGGCAAGATTCCCGAGCTGCCCAGCGCCGACGTCGTGCTGGTCCTGGACGGCTACGGCCTGCTGACCGACGAATTCGAGGACATCGAACCGGCTGTGCACGCCCTGATCGCCCGCGGCGGCGGCTACGGCATCCACGTGATCACCACCGCCAACCGGCAGAACGAGATCCGGCTGGCCCAGCAGTCCTTCTTCGGCACCAAGATCGAGTTGCGCCTGGCCGATCCGGCAGATTCCTCCTACGGCCGCAAACTGGCCGAGACCATGCCCGCCGACCGGCCGGGCCGCGCGCTGACCGAGGCCAAGCTTTTCGGCCACTTCGCGCTCCCGCGCATCGACGGCGTGGCCGACGCGGACACGGCCACGCAGGGCACCCGGGA
>NZ_JBNHGL010000357.1:0-2175 GCF_059091245.1 Arthrobacter sp. Y3225116 | reverse complement strand
GGGCTGTTGTGGCCGGCGTCGCTGTTCCGCCGCCGGCCACCCCTGGGGGACGGCCGGCCGACGGATCGGAACTACCGGGCGTAGGGGTCCGCGATGCCGATGTACTGGACCGTGGTGTACTCGTCCAGGCCCTCCGCGCCGCCTTCGCGGCCCATGCCGGACTGCTTCACCCCGCCGAACGGCGCGGCGGCGTTGGAGATCACGCCGGCGTTGTAGCCCACCAGGCCGAACTCGATCTGCTCGGAGACGCGGAACATGCGGTTCACATCGCGCGAGTAGATGTAGGAGGCCAGGCCGTACTCGGTGGCGTTGGCCAGGGCGATGGCCTGCTCTTCGGTTTCGAACGTGGTCACCGGGGCGACCGGGCCGAAGATCTCGCTCTGCAGGATATCGGCGTCGTTCGGGACGTTGGACAGCACGGTCGGCTGGTAGAAGTAGCCGTCGCCTTCCACGGGCCCGCCGCCCGTGCTGACGGACGCTCCGGCTTCCACCGCCGCGGTCACCAGGGCATGCACGTCGTCGCGGGCGCCGCCGTCGATCAGCGGGCCCACCGTGGTGTCCGCCTCGGTGCCGCGGCCCGGCTTGAGGGCCTTCATGGCGTTCGCAAACTTGGTGGTGAATTCCTCGGCCACGGAGGCCTGGACCAGGAAGCGGTTGGCGGCCGTGCAGGCCTCGCCCATGTTGCGCATCTTGGCCGCCATCGCGCCCTCGACGGCCTTATCCAGGTCGGCGTCTTCGAAGACGATGAACGGGGCGTTCCCGCCGAGCTCCATCGAGGTCCGCAGGACGTTGTCCGCCGCGTCCTTGAGCAGCTGCTTGCCCACCGGGGTGGAGCCGGTGAAGGAAACCTTGCGCAGGCGGGAATCCTGCATCAGCGGCCCGGAGATGCCGGAAGCGCTCTTGGAGGAGACCACGTTCAGCACGCCTGCCGGGAGGCCGGCCTCCATCATGGTCTGGGCGAAGAGCTGGCTGGTCAGCGGGGTGAGCTTGGCGGGCTTGAGCACCATGGTGCAGCCGGCCGCAACCGCGGGACCGACCTTGCGGGTGGCCATGGCCAGCGGGAAGTTCCACGGGGTGATCAACAGGCAGGGGCCGACCGGCTTGCGCTGGACCAGGATCTTGTTCTTGCCCTCCGGCGTGGTCAGGTAGCGGCCGTAATCGCGGACGGCCTCCTCCGAGAACCAGCGCAGGAATTCGGCGCCGTAGGCCACTTCGCCGCGGGATTCGGCCAGCGGCTTGCCCATCTCCATGGTCATCAGCAGGGCGAAATCCTCCGAGCGCTCGGTGACCAGCTCGAAGGCGCGGCGCAGGATCTCGGCGCGCTGGCGCGGAGCCGTGCGGGCCCAGGCTGCCTGCGCGCTGTCGGCGGCGTCGAGGGCGGCGAGCGCGTCCTCGCTGGTGGCCGAGGCCAGGGTGGCCAGCACCTTGCCGGTGGCGGGGTCGTGGACGTCGAAGGTCCCGCCGTCGGATGCGTCGCGCCATTCGCCGTTGATCAGCAGGCCGGTGGGTACTTTGGCGAGCAGTTCTGCTTCGCGGGCTGCGGTTTCAGCCATGGCGGTGCCTCCAAGTGTTCGGGATTGAGTCCGTGGGCGCAGTTGCCCGTTTTCCTTCACGGTAGGTGTTCCGCTTCACGGGTGTAAATGCGAGGGTGCACTACGTTCCACGGTCCCTACTGTGCAGATCGACAATACCAATCCGATGCCCGGGTGAGGGTCACACAGGGCGCAGATGACGACATCCAGGACCGCCGGCCGCCGGCTCCGCTTGGAGCTCAGCGCCCGCCGGGGGCACGGGTGGCCAGGACCGCGGCGTAGAGCTCGCGTTTGCTCACCCGGGCATCGGCCGCGACGGCGGCCACCGCGTCCTTGAGCCGGGCACCCTGCGACACCAGCGCGTTGACGCCGTCCACGTGGTCTTCGGGCTGTTCGGGTGCTGCTTCCGGCGCGCCGGCAACGACCACGGCGATTTCGCCCCGCACCTCATGGGTTTCGGCCCACTCCAGCAGTTCGCGGACCGTGCCGCGCAGCACTTCTTCATGCAGCTTGGTCAGCTCCCGGCAGACCGACGACCGCCGGTCCGGGCCAAACCCGGCGTCGAGGGCCCGCAGCATGGCCGCCAGCCGGTGCGGCGCCTCGAAGAAGACCATGGTCCGGCGCTCGGCGGCGAGCTCCGCCA
>NZ_JBNHGL010000356.1:0-2180 GCF_059091245.1 Arthrobacter sp. Y3225116 | reverse complement strand
CGTCGGGGCTGCGCAGGGCCGCCGGGTCGATTCCCAATTCGGCGGCCAGCGGCTCGTTGAGAACCAGCAGGCGCGGGTCGGGGGCCTCCTGCGCCCGCCAGGGGACGGCCAACTCCGCAAGCTCGCGGGCGAAGCGGCCATCAAACGCGAGGGTTGATTGTGCTGAAGCACTCATCCCCCAAGAATAACTAGGACACCGCGGGCGGCGTCACCCCAGCCGGCAGATGCCCGGGAACTGCAAAGGAAAGACCACGATGAGCACGCACATCCACAGCATCCTGAACCGGGCCGGAGAAGAGATGGTGTACATCGGACCGGACCACCCTTCCTACGAACTGCTCGCCGGGCTGGTGGCTTCCGTGCACCAAGCCTGGCAGGAAGGCTACGACCAGGGCCGCAGCGGCGGCACGGACGAAAACCCGTACCGCGGCTACTAATGCGGCGGCGCCAGCCGGAAAATAGGGCGCACCTACCCCTAGCACTCCCCCCGTGGATAGGCAAAGCTGAAGGCAGGGGAAACTGGCGCCACCACACTCTTCTGGTTGTCGCCTTCAGCCGGCCGGGGGCGCCGACGCTGAAGAACGTCGCTCCTGCAGTTCCGGCATGGGGCCGGAACGGTCAAAACACAGAGAGGTGTTTCGAGATGACTGACGTAGCAAGCACTACCGGCGAAACCGGCCAGGTCACCACCGGGCTCTATATCGGCGGCGAAGTCCGGGACTCCGGCGAAAAATACGCGGTAGCGGACCCCGGCAAGCCCGGTTCAGTGGTCGGCTACGCGGCGGCCGCCACCCGGCAGGATGTGGCCGACGCCGTCGCCGCCGCGAAGTCCGCCTTCCCCGCGTGGGCGGCGCTCGGCGCCAAGGAACGCGCCGCCCAGCTCGGCGCGGCCATCGAAGGCATCGCCGATCTCCGCGACGAGGACGCGGCGATCCTGTCGCAGGAAAACGGCAAGATCCGCATGGAGGCCTGGGTGGACGCCCTGGTCTTCGAGATCCGCTTCCAGCTCGCCCTCGCCCTCGCGGACGAGGTGGACCAGGGCAAGGTCCTGGAACCGGCTCCGGGCATCCCGGTAACCACCTCCGTGGCGTACCAGCCGCTGGGCGTGGTCACGGTGATTGTTCCGTTCAACTGGCCCATCGCCATCCTCGGCGCCTCGCTGCCGCACGCCCTGCTGGCGGGCAACACCGCGATCGTGAAGCCGCCGCCCACCACCCCGCTGGCAATCACCCGGGTAGTGCAGCGCGTGGCGGAAAAGCTGCCGCCGGGGGTGCTGAATATTGTCACCGGCCAGGACAGCGAGATGGGCGGCCTGATCCAGAACGACGACGTGGCGATGGTCTGTTTCACCGGCAGCGTGGGCGGCGGCAAGAAGATGATGGAGATGGCGTCCAAGAGCCTGACCCGGGTCACCTTGGAGCTCGGCGGCAACGACCCGGCGGTGGTCCTCGAAGACGCCGTCCTGGACGACACGCACCTGGACCGGCTGTATGCCGCGGTCTTCGACACGACCGGGCAAATCTGCATGGCCGCCAAGCGCATCTATGTGCACCGCTCCCGGCTGGAGGAACTGGTCGCCGGGCTGTCCGAGAGGCTGGAGAAGGCCGTCGTCGGCTACGGCCTGGACGAGGGCACCACCATGGGCCCGCTGCACCAGCCCGCGCAGAAGACCTTCGTCGAAGAACTCATCGCAGAGGCGAAGGCCGCCGGCGCCGACGTCCGCGAATTCGGGGAACTGCCGGCGGACCCGGAGCTGCAGGGCGGCAACTTCCTGCGGCCGGCGTTGGTGGTCGATCCGGACCCGCAGCTGCGCGTGGTCACGCAGGAACAGTTTGGTCCGGTCATCCCGATTCTCCCCTTCGACACCGAAGAGGAAGCACTGGCCCTGGCCAACGACACCTGGGCCGGCCTCTGCGGCTCGGTGTGGACCGCGGACACGGACAAGGCCAACGCCGTCGGCTCGCAACTGGTCTGCGGCTACGTTTGGGTCAACGACCACGGCGCGACCCGCCTGGACCTCCGGGCGCCGTTCGGCGGCATGAAGCACTCGGGCTTCGGCCGGGAACAGGGCATCGAAGGCATCCGCGCGTTCCAGGACACCCGCGCCATCGCCCACCTGGACGAGGCGGCGGCCGCCGCAGGCCACTAACTACGACGACGGCGGGCGGGCTGACCGCGGC
>NZ_JBNHGL010000355.1:0-2217 GCF_059091245.1 Arthrobacter sp. Y3225116 | reverse complement strand
TCCCAGCCGGGCCAATTCGGAGGTGAAACCCCAGCGCGCCTCAAACACGTTTTCCGTCACCATGCCGTGCCCGTCGGCCACGGCATTCAGGGCGACGGCGATCGGCGCGGGGGACGGCAGCGAGGTCACAGCAGATCATTGTGGCATCGCGTCGGCCTGTGGCCGCGGTCCGACACAGGCGGCCGGCGGTTACACTTGGCTTCGCGCAGGACCCCGAGACCCGACAGAGAGGCGGCCGGTGATTCCCCTATCCCACTACGACGTCCTGGGGTTGCCGGTTAATGCCACGGCGCACCAGATCAAGGCCGCGTACCGCCGGGCCGCCCGTGCCACGCACCCGGACCATGGCGGGGATGCCGCCGAGTTCCGCCGCGTCAGCCTCGCCTACGAAGTCCTCAGCAACCCGCAGGCCAGGTCCCGCTACGACCGTTCCTACGGTGCCGCCGGCCCGGGCGCCCAGACGGACAGCACCGGAACCTTCGCGGCCGGCCCCGGTCCCCGGCCCTCGGCGCCCGGGCAACGCGGCCCGTCGGCGTCGGACTCCCCCGTCTATGTTCCCGCCTACGGCTCCCCGGACGGGTCCCCCGCGTTGCCGGAGAACATCGCCCGCCAGCACATCCATGGGGCGCCGCGGAAACGTGGCATCTTCGGCGCCGGGGCCAGGCTGCGGCGCGAGGCGCTGACGGCGCAGCTGATCAGCCGGCAGATCCTGCCGGCCATCCCGTCCGCACGGCTGGTCAACGGCCTGCATTCGCCGGCGGACAACGGCTTCATCGACCACGCGCTGTTGGCCGGCTACCGGCTGGCACTGATTGATTCGATGCTGCTGCCGCGGGGGAATTTCCGCTGGGACGGCCGCACCCTGCACAAGGACGGGCGGATCGTGGAACCGCCGAGGCTGGCACCGGCGGTCCGCAGGATGCAGGAACTGTTTCCGGAGCTCAATGTCACCGGCTGGACCGTGATCCACTCCGCCGACGGGAACCTCCACGAACCGGTGATCGATTACACGCGCGGCTACGACCCGGACGGGATCGTCCCGGTACACGTGGTCAACGCGGCGCGGCTGGTGCGCGAACTCAAACAGTTCCTGTCCTCCGGCCCGGCGCCGAACACCGTGCACGTCCCCTCGCTCGCCAAGTTGCTGGGCGGCATGCACGCCTGACGCCGTGCTGCTCCGCCGCCCGGGGCTGTTCCGCCCGCCGAGGGATGCCGGGCCGCGGCTGCGGCGCGCTTAGGATGGAATCCGTGTTCCGCATCCTCTTCTACGCCCCCGAAATCCCCGGCAATACCGGCAACGCCATCCGGCTGGCCGCGGTCACCGGAGCCGAACTGCATCTGGTCGAGCCGCTGGGGTTCACCTTCGAAGACGCCAAGCTGCGCCGCGCCGGGCTGGACTACCACGATCTTGCCGTGGTCCGGGTTCACGCGGATCTGGAAGCCGCGTGGGACGCCCTGCAGCCGGAGCGGGTCTTCGCTTTTGCGTCCGACGGGGAGCGCTCCTACACGGACGTCGCGTACGCTCCCGGCGACGTGCTGATGTTCGGGCCGGAGTCGGTCGGGCTGCCGGCATCGGTCAAACAGGATCCGCACGTCACGGCGCGGCTGCGCCTGCCCATGCTTCCGTCGCTGCGGTCGCTGAACCTGGCCAACTCGGCCTCCATCGCCGTCTATGAGGCGTGGCGGCAGCACGGTTTTGCCGGGGCGAAACTGTAGCGCCGGGTGCGATGCGGCGGCGTGTCGGGCTGGACCCTGCCTCCGGCGGGGGCGGATAGACTTGAATCCTATGGATACGCCCCAGCCATCTGATCGCCTGGCCAGCCCCGGTAACTCCGCCGGGGACCACGACTACGCACCGGATGACGATGTCTCCGTGCTGCACGCCGACCAGCTCACCGGCGGATCGGAAGACACCGAGCGGCGGCCAATGCCGGCCGTCACCAAATGGCTGCTGCTTGCCCTGGCCGCCATCGTCGTGGTGGTGGGGGCCATCGCCGTAGCGAAAACCCTGGGCGGAACCTCGGACCAGGACGTCACGGATGCCGCGGACGTCGTCGCCAGCCAGCAGGAACTGGAGGGAGGCGGCACCGTGGACGCCTCGGTGTCGCTCCGCGAGAACGCCGCCGTCCTGACGCCCAAGGAAACGGATGAGCTGCTGGGCATCATGGGCCAGCTCAAGGCCGACGGCAAGGCCATCGTCTTCATCTCCCACAAGCT
>NZ_JBNHGL010000354.1:0-2221 GCF_059091245.1 Arthrobacter sp. Y3225116 | reverse complement strand
CGTCGGCGGGCCGGGACACGGTGATGACGCGGCCGCCGGGGGCAAGGTCCCGGAGGCTGGCGCCGGCGCTGAGCATGGGCTCCGACAGGTCCTCGGGCGCTTCCAGCTCGTCGAGCACCAGCACGATGCCGCCGAGGCGTTCCTTTGGTGCCGCATGCCGGCGAACGTCGAGGTCCCACCCGAGCATTTCCTTGGCCACCGTGTCGGCGCCGGCGCCCGCGCCGAGCACCAGGACAGGTCCGGGCAGCAGCGGTGCGCCGGGCCGGTAGCGCCGCAGCACGGCGGGCTGCGGCAGCCCCAGCTTCTTGGCCAGGCTCTTCACCGGTCCGGCGTTGACCAACTCCACGTACCGGTCGGTCATCAGTTCGCCTCCAGGATGGCGACGACGCCCATGCCGCCTGCGGCGCAGACGGAAATCAGGCCGCGTGTGGTGCGGGACTCGGCGTCGGCCTTCTCGCGCAGCATCTTGGCCAGGCTGGCCACCAGGCGTCCGCCGGTCGCCGCGAAGGGATGGCCGGTGGCCAGCGAGGAGCCGTTGATATTGAGGCGGGTGCGGTCGATGGCGCCCAGGGGCTTCTCGAGGCCCAGCTTGTTGCGGCAGAACTCCTCGCTTTCCCACGCCGCCAGGTGGCACAGCACGGTCCCGGCGAAGGCCTCGTGGATCTCGAAGAAGTCGAAGTCGGCGAAGGTCAGGGCCTGCCGGGCCAGCAGCCGGGGTACGGCATAGGCCGGCGCCATCAGCAGTCCTTCCTTGCCGTGCACAAAGTCAACGGCGGCGGCTTCGGAGTCCACCACCTCCGCCAGCACCGGCAGGTCATTGCTCCGGGCGTACTCTTCCGAACTCAGCAGCACGGTGGAGGCCCCGTCGGTCAGCGGCGTGGAGTTGCCGGCCGTCATGGTTGCCTCGGCACCGAGGTTCTTGCCGAACACCGGCTGCAGCTTGCCCAGCTTCTCCAGGGTGGTGTCGCCGCGCAGGTTGGAGTCCTTGGCCAGGCCGCGGTAGGGCGTCATGAGGTCATCGAAGAACCCGCGCTCGTAAGCTGCCGCGAGGTTGTGGTGGCTGGCCAGGGCGAGTTCGTCCTGCGCGTCGCGGCTGATGTTCCAGGCCGCGGTGGTCAGCGCCTGGTGCTCGCCCATCGACAGCCCGGTCCGCGGCTCGGCCGTGCCCGGCGCGTTGGGGGCCAGGTCCTTGGGGCGCAACTTGGCGATGGCGGTCAGCTTCTGCTGCATGCTCTTGGCGCGGTTCAGTTCCAGGAGTACGACCCGGAGTCCCTCGCTGACCGCAATCGGTGCGTCGGAGGCAGAGTCCACGCCGCCGGCGATGGCGGTGTCGATCTGCCCCAGCTTGATCTTGTTCGCCAGGCCCATCACGGTTTCCAACCCGGTGGCGCACGCCTGCTGCAGGTCATACGCAGGCGTCTGAGGCGAAAGCGCCGAGCCGAGCACCGCCTCGCGGGTGAGGTTGAAGTCGCGCGAGTGCTTGAGGACAGCGCCGGCGGCCACCTCGCCGATGCGTTCGTCCTGCAGCCCGAACCGTGCCACCAGCCCGTCCAGGGCCGCGGTGAGCATGTCCTGGTTGCTGGCCTGGGTGTAGGCTCCGTTCGCGCGGGCAAAGGGGATGCGGTTGCCGCCGACGACTACTGCCCTGCGCAGTCCGTTGGCGGAGCGGGTGCCGGTGGCGTCAGGTGAAGTGGCCATGTGGGCTCTCCTCGGGATTGGGTACGGAGCGGAACAAACGACAGTTACCGTAACCAAGCGTACCTGATACGCTGAGTTACGTGAACACCGCCACAGGCCGCCAGGCCGCCTCGAATCCGGCGACGCCCGCGGACGGCCGCTCGGCCCGCTGGGACCGTCACCGGACGGAACGCCGCCGGGAGCTGATCCGCGCGGCGCGGCACGCGGTGCACCGGCTTGGCCCCGATGCGTCCATGGAGGAGATCGCAGCGGCGGCCGGGACGTCCAAGCCCGTCTTCTACCGCTACTTCGGCGACAAGGCCGGCCTGCAGCGGGCCATGGGCGAGGTGGTGATCGGCCGGATGCAGGCCCGGCTCCAGGAGGCCGCCGCCACCGCGACTACGGCCCGGGAGGGCCTGCACGCCATGGTGTCGGTGTACCTGCAGATGGCCGAATCCTCGCCGCACGTGTACGCGTTCGTCACCCGCAACGCGCCGTCCGAGCCGCCGGCCGTTCCGCAACCCGGTGCGGACGATGCGCGGCC
>NZ_JBNHGL010000353.1:0-2232 GCF_059091245.1 Arthrobacter sp. Y3225116 | reverse complement strand
AGCAGGCGGCCGCGGATCGCGAGGTTGGCATAGGCGAAGTCATTGTGGCCGCGGGCGAGTTCCTCGGCGGCGGTCCTCCGCCGTCGTCGGAGGAGGAAGCAGGCGGCGCGGACAGCACCTTCAGGGCATACTCCGTTCCGGTCAGTGCATCGCTGACCAGCCATACCGAGGCCGAGGCGCCGCTGCCCAGCCACCGCTGCACGTGCAGCCCCGGCGCCGCCGGGCGCGGCGGTTCCTGCTCGACGGAGGCCGCCCCGGGTGTCTGCCCATCTTCCATGGACCACTTGTACTCCGTTTGGCCGCGGGGTGCAGGAGTTATCCACAGCAATTGCGGCGTTACACAAATAGCAGTGCCCGGCCCCCGGAGCGTAGTCTTGCTGAATGGCTCTTGAGTTTTCTCGGCTGGGCTTCGCCCCTGACTACGTCGATTATGAAGAAGGCTGGGCGCTGCAGCGCAAGCTGCACGCCGAAGTCGTGGCGGGCACGGCGCCCAGCACCGTGCTGTTGCTGGAGCACAGCGCCGTCTACACCGCCGGCAAGCGGACCGAAGACCATGAGCGGCCGCTGGACGGCACCCCCGTGGTCAGCGTGGATCGTGGCGGCAAACTGACCTGGCACGGCCCCGGCCAGCTGGTGGGTTACCCCATCGTGGCTCTCCCGGATCCCACCCGGGTGGCCGACTACGTTGACATCCTCGAGCAGGTCCTGATTAACGTGCTCGCCGGTTACGGCGTGGCCGGCACCAGGATGGAGGGCCGCTCCGGCGTCTGGATCGAGGCCGACGAGCGCGGTCCGGCCCGCAAGATCGCCGCCATCGGCATCCGCGTCAACCGCCGGGTAACCATGCACGGCTTCGCGCTCAATTGCCGGAACGACCTGGCACCCTACAGCCAGATCATTGCCTGCGGCATTACCGACGCCGGCACCACCACCATCCAGGCCGAGACCGGGCTGGACGTGGCTCCGGCCGACATCGCAGACCGGGTGGAGGAAGAACTCCGCTCGTTCGAGACATCCCTGGTCAAAGCCGGCACTCCCGGCCCCGCGGCCACCGACACCGACACTGGCCACCGCCAGACCGAAGGAGCCCTGTTGTGACGCTCGCCCCTGAAGGACGCCGCCTGCTGCGCGTCGAGGCCCGCAATGCAGCCACCCCCGTGGAGCGCAAGCCGGACTGGATCAAAGCCAAGGTCAACATGGGCCCCGAGTACGTGGGCATGAAGAACCTGGTCAAGAAGGAGGGGCTGCACACCGTCTGCGAAGAGGCAGGCTGCCCCAATATTTTCGAATGCTGGGAAGACCGCGAGGCGACGTTCCTGATCGGCGGCTCCGAGTGCACGCGCCGCTGCGACTTTTGCCAGATCCACACGGGGAAGCCCTCACCCGTCGACATCCTGGAACCCACCAAGGTGGCCCAGTCGGTCCAGCAGATGAACCTGCGCTATGCCACCGTCACCGGCGTGGCCCGCGACGACCTGGCCGACGAGGGCGTGTGGCTCTACGCCGAGACCATCCGGAAGATCCACGAACTCAACCCCGGCACCGGCGTCGAAATCCTGATTCCGGACTTCTCCGGAAAGCCCGAACACATCACGGCCATCTGCGACGCCAAACCGGAGGTGTTCGCGCACAACGTGGAAACCGTGCCCCGGATCTTCAAGCGCATCCGGCCGGCCTTCCGCTATGAGCGTTCGCTCGATGTCATCACGCAGGGCCGCGACCAGGGCATGGTCACCAAGTCCAACCTGATCCTGGGCATGGGTGAAACCCGCGAAGAAATCTCCGAGGCGCTGCGCGATCTCCACGCCGCCGGCTGCGACTTGGTGACCATCACCCAGTACCTGCGCCCGACCGAACGCCACCACCCCGTGGAGCGCTGGGTGAAGCCGGAGGAATTCGTGGAACTGAGCCAGGAGGCCGAGGAGATCGGCTTCCTGGGCGTGATGAGCGGGCCGCTGGTGCGCTCGTCCTACCGCGCGAGCCGCCTCTGGGCCACCGCGATGCGCAAGAAGGGCCTGGAGCTTCCGCCCCAGCTCGCCCATATCGGCGAGTCCGGCAGCACCCGCCAGGAAGCCGCCACGCTGATTGCAGCCCGGTAGCTGAACCGCCGGAACCGCGGCCCGGGAGCCAGCCCGCGGCCGGGCCCCGGCCGGGTCCGCAAACCGCACGCCTGCCGCCGCCCTCAACCGAGAAATGGACATTATGGCCCAAAGCACCCCTTACGACGCCCCC
>NZ_JBNHGL010000352.1:0-2233 GCF_059091245.1 Arthrobacter sp. Y3225116 | reverse complement strand
GACGACGACGCGGCCGGGCCGGGCCCGGTGACCGGGCCGCTGCCGGTGCCCAAGGACTACCCGCTGCGCTTCGACATGGTGCTGGAGGAGGTCCGCAGCCTGGCCGGTGGCCGGCCGGCGCCCGGCCACCGTGCCGGGGACCTGCTCGTCTTTGCCGGGCGGGCAAAGCTGCTGGGACCGCAGCACCTGAGGGTGCGGCTCTCCGGCGGGTTCGACAACGCCGCGGAGTTCCCGCCCCAGGACCTGGGCCCCGGGGGAGAAGCACGCTACCTCCATCCTGTTCGCACGGTGACCCCGGCGGACGTCGCGGCCGGAGACCTGACCGTTTCCTTCACCTGCTCCGCTGAACCGGCGGACGAACCTTCCGGTGGCGCCCCGGTGGCGAGCCGCACGCGGGAGTTCAGCATCGACGTCGTCAGCGGTGCGATCCGCGAGACGTGACGCGCGCCTCGGCACCAACCCGGTGCCCTCCCAGCGAGGTGTGCAAGGATTTAACCCGGGATCAACGAGCGCCGCCTGGCGGTGGCGGAGACGCAGAACGGAGAGGGATTGCAGGACAAGGACCCAGACCAGGAATCCATGTCACCCATGACTCCGCAGGCGGGAATGCTGCCGATCATCAAGCCGAAAAACATCCCTGCCAACGACGCCGGCCGCGGCTCCGGCGCCGGACGCGCCGGTTCGGCCGCAGGACCCCAGACCACCCACCCTCCGGTGCCACGTCCGACGGACCGGCCGGTAGCCAAGCAGGTCAAGCCTGTCCCCAGCGGCACCGCGCCGCTGCCAGCCTCCGCGGCGGCCTCGCGCTCCAACGCGGCGGCCCGCCGGATGCTGCGCAAGCTCGTGCAGGGCGAGGCGCCGCCCACCGCGCCGATGAGCATTGTCGAAAGGCTGGCCGGCAGCCCCTACGCGAACCCGATGATCCAGACGGCCGGGGTCGATGCCTCCGCCCGCATCACGCTGGATTTTGCCCTGGACGTGGCGGAAACCATGTTCCGCTACGGCGCCGGCGCGCTGGAGGTGGAGACCAGCATCATCGCCGTCACCGCGGCCTTCGGGCTCAGCGACATCGACGTGGACATCACCAACCAGTCCGTGGTGATCAACTACGCCAAACCGGACACGATTCCCATCACCGTGATGCGGGTGGTCCGGTCCTGGACCAACAACTACGCCGGCCTGTCCCTGGTCCACGAACTGGTCACCGACATCGTCAACGGCGGGGTGGGCCGCAGCGAAGCCAAGGAACGGCTGCAGGAGATCACCTCGCGTCCCAAGCCCTTCGCCCGGTGGATGGCCATCGCGGCCGGCGGCGTATTCTCCGGCTTCATCATTGCCTTCCTCGGCGGCAGCGTCTTCGCGGCCCTGGTGGGCGGCATCTCCACCGTGCTGATGGGTTTGGTGGGGCGGAAGCTGAGCAAATGGCGGATGCCGGACTTCTTCATCACCGGCATCGGCGCCTGCCTGGCCACCGTCATGGCGCTGCTCTTTTGGACGCTGCACGTGCCGATGAGCCCGTCGCTGGTAATCGCCGGCGGCATCCTGTTCCTCTTGCCGACCGGCCGGCTGGTCTCCGCCACCCAGGATGCGATTAACGGCTTCCCGGTCACCGCGTCGGGGCGTTATCTCTCGGCCTTCTTTACCTTCGCTGCGATTGCCGCCGGCGTCGCCGTGGGGCTGGTGGGCGGCTCGATGGTCGGCGTCAGCCTGCCCGAAGTCTTCGTGGAGGGCCAAGGCCAGTACCCCTACGTGGTGCGGGCGCTGCTGCTCGTCGTGGCGACCATTGCCCTCAGCATGACGGAGCAGACCAAGCTGAACATGCTGCTGCCCACGGCCGCCGTCGGGCTGGTCGGGCTGCTGATCTACGACTTCGCGGTGTGGGCGGGGATCGGGGACCGGATCGGTCCGGCCGTCGGCGCCGTGGTGATCGGGTTCCTCGGGCGCATTGTGGGCCTGCGGATGGGCTCGCCGCAGCTGGTGGTGGCGGTGCCGGCCGTGCTGTTCCTGCTGCCCGGGCTGTCCGTGTTCCGGTCCATCTTCGAGCTGACCGTCAACTCGGAGGCGCCGTTCAACGGCATCCTGGGGCTGTTCGGTGCGCTGACGGTGATCCTGGCCATCGCCGGCGGTACGGTGCTCGGCGACAACCTGGCTCGGCCGTTCACGAAGGGGCTGGGCTCGAACGAAAACCGGCGGGCCCGGCGCCGCTAAGGACGCCGGATCCGCCGGGCGCGGG
>NZ_JBNHGL010000351.1:0-2259 GCF_059091245.1 Arthrobacter sp. Y3225116 | reverse complement strand
ACCGCGTCCGCGGCCGAGCAGGCAGCGGCGGCGGCCCAGGTCCGGGCGGCGCTGGCGGCGATCGACGACCGGAACACCGACAGCGCCGGGGATCCCGGCGCCGTGCTGGCATGAAGGCGCCGCTGACATGAACAATGACGCCGACCGGACAGGGGGAGCACCTGCCATGACGCCGCAGCAACCGGCCGCGCCGGTGTGGGAGCGCGAGTTCCACGTGGGCTCGGCCGAGGAAACCCAGGCGCTCGCCGCCCGGCTGGGCAGGATCCTGCGCGCGGGCGACCTGGTGGTGCTCAGCGGCGGGTTGGGGGCGGGCAAGACCACCTTCACCCAGGGGCTGGGAGAAGGACTCGGCGTCCGTCCCGGCATCATTTCCCCCACGTTCGTGCTGGTCCGCAGCCACCCCAGCATGAACGGCGGGCCAGACCTGGTCCACGTGGATGCCTACCGGCTGCAGTCAGACGGGGAGATCGACGACATCGACCTGGAAAACACCATGGACCAGGCCGTGACCGTGGTCGAGTGGGGCCGCGGCCGGGTGGAGCACCTCTCCGAGAGCTGGCTGGACATTTCGCTGGTCCGGGCCACCGGGGCAGACCTGGCGAACCGGCCCGCCGAGGGAGCGCCGGCCGGGCCGCAGGGTGCGGCACCGGGCGCCGCGGCACCGGGCGCCGCCACCGTCCAGTCCGCCGCGGGTGGCGCCGCCGCAGCGCAGCGCAGCACCGGCGTCGTGCTCGACTTTGACGAGCCCGACGACGGCGAGCCGCGGCTGATCCGCATGGCCGCCTACGGGCCGCGCTGGGCCGCGTACATGTTTGCCTGACCCGCAGGACATTTTCCCCTCGCGCCTCTTGCGGAGGCGCCGCCGGGCCGGCAGGCACCGCCGTCTGCATCGGCGCGGGCGAATTTAGCCGGGCGGGACCCCGGGGGAGCCCGCGGTCTTCCCGGCCCCCGGGCGCAGGTCCATAATCGATGGCGTCATCAGACCACGAGGAGGCCCGCCATGGAGACCAAGCTGAACCCGTACCTGGGATTCCGCGACCAGGCCAGGGAAGCCATGACGTTCTACCAGTCGGTGTTCGGCGGCGAATTGACGCTGAACACCTTCGGCGACTTCCAGGCCAGCGACGACCCGGCGGAGACCGACAAGATCATGCACTCGCAACTGTCCACCGAGCGCGGGCTGGTGCTCATGGCCGCGGACACCCCCGCCGGCATGGAATACACCCCCGGGTCCAGCCACTCCCTCTCGCTCAGCGGCGACAACGAGGCCGAACTGCGCGGCTACTGGGAAAAGCTGATCGACGGCGCCGACGTCACGGAGCCGCTGCAAAAAGCGCCCTGGGGCGACACCTTCGGCATGTGCACGGACAGGTTCGGCATCCAATGGCTGGTCAACATCGCCGGCACCCCGCAGGAAGGCGGCACACCGCAGGCCTGAGAGCCGCCCCGCGGCGCCGCGCCGCCTTTAGCGGCCGCGGAGGAGGCATCTGACCCTGTCCCGGCCGCGGCCCGGCACCTCCTGATCGGCGCCCGAAAGGCACCCCGCGTCCCTCAAGTAAAATTGACGCGTGCTCATTCTCTCCATTGATACCTCCGCCATCGCCAGCGCCGCGTTGCTGGCCGGACAAGGAGAGACCCTGGCCGCGTTTGCCACCGAGGACACGCGCACCCACGCCGAGGTGCTGGCCCTCGGAATCAGCAAAATCATGACGACGGCGGACGTCACCGGCGCCGACATCGACGCGTTGGTGGTGGGGGTGGGCCCGGGACCGTTCACCGGCCTGCGCTCCGGCATCGCCACCGCGCGGGCGCTGGCCTTCGCCTGGGGCAAGCCGCTGCACGGGGCGATGAGCCTGGACGCCATCGCCGTGGACGCCGCACCGGACGCGTGGCGCGCCGGCGTGGACGAGTTCGTGGTGGCCACCGACGCCCGGCGCAAGGAAGTGTACTGGGCGCGCTACCGCAGTACCGGCGGCACGCACGAACTGCTCGACGGCCCGCATGTCGGCGCGCCCTCTGACGTTCCGCGCCTGCCGGCCTACGGCATGGGCGCCGGGCTGTACCCGGAGCAACTGCTGGCCGTCACCGAGTACAGCGGCACCCAGCCGACCGCCGAAGCGCTGGGCCGCACCGCCGTTGCCCGCCTGGACAAGGGGCTTGCCCTGCCGGACACCACGCCGCTGTACCTGCGCGAGTCCGATGCCAAGGTTCCCGGACCCCGGAAGCGCGCCCTGTGACCGCCCGCACGCCGCGGCCGGC
>NZ_JBNHGL010000350.1:0-2261 GCF_059091245.1 Arthrobacter sp. Y3225116 | reverse complement strand
CGGCGTGGCGCTGTCGCTGGTGGCCGGAGCGAAGACCTCCGGGGAGGGTGACGGGTGGCAGCAGGACGCCCGGCAGCGGCTTGCCATCGCCGAGGACCTGGCCGCCGGCGCGGCCTGACCGGACCTTGCCTCAGGCGTCGGCGACGAGGCGGTAGCCCATGCCGCGGACGGTGGCGAACTTCTCCGCCCCGAGCTTGTTGCGCAGGTAGCGGACGTACACGTCCACTATGTTCGAGCCGGGGTCGAAGTCGTATCCCCAGACCCGCGAGAGCAACTGCTCGCGGCTGAGCACCTGGCCCGGATTCCGCAGGAAGGCCTCGGCGAGGGCGAACTCCCGGGCGGAGAGATCCACCTCCCGCCCGCCGACGCTGGCCCGCCGGGTCCGCAGGTCCAGGCTCAGCGTGCCGCTGCCGAGGATGGCCAGGTCGGCCGGCTGCGCCTCGGAGCGCAGGCGCAGCCGCACCCGGGCCAGCAGTTCCTCGAACCGGAACGGCTTGGACATGTAGTCGTCCGCACCGTTCTCCAGCCCGGCAACGGTGTCGTCCACCGAGCTGCGGGCGGTGAGGATGATCACCGGGATGTCGTTGCGGCCCTCGCGCAGGCGGCGCAGCACGGTGAAGCCGTCTTGGTCGGGCAGCCCCAGGTCGAGGATGGCCAGCTCGAAGTCCCCGGTCATGGCCAGATGGTAGCCCTCCCGCCCGGTGCCGGCGACGGTGGGCACGTAGCCGGCGGCCTTCAGGCCCTTGGCCACGAAGGAACTGATCCTGTCCTCGTCCTCAATGATCAGAATCTGGCTCACGCTGTCTCCTCCTTGTCTGCGCCCGCCTCCGGGCCGGTGAGCACGACCGTGAAAGTGGAACCGGCGCCCGGCGCCGAGGCCAGTTCAACGCTGCCGCCGTGCGCCGCGGCGATGGCGCTGACGATGGTCAGCCCCAGTCCCGAGCCTTCCGCCCGCGTCCCGTTGCTGCCGCGTGCGAAGCGGTCGAAAATCCTGCCCTGGTCCTCCGGGAGGATGCCCGTGCCCTCGTCCCTGACCCACAGCCGCAGCTCGTTGCCGCGCACGGCCGAACCGATCGCCACCGTGGACCCCGGCTCGGAGAATTTCACGGCGTTGGCCGCCAACTGCAGCCAGGCCTGGGTGATCCGCCGCCCGTCGAGCGGCCAGCGGGTTTCGGCCCGTGCATCGACGGTCCAGCGCTTGGCGCCCAGCGGCCGAGCCTTGTCCAGCACGTCGTCGGTCAGCTGCCCCACCTCGACGTCGGACGGGCTCACGAAGCCGGGACGTTCCGCCTTGGCCAGCAGGACCAGGTCGTCGACGAGCAGCCGCATCCGGTCCAGCTCGTCCAAGGCGATGCCGCGCACCGACTCGACGTCCGCCGGGTCGCGCGGGTCCTGCAGTTCCAGGTGGCCCTGCAGGATGGTGATGGGAGTGCGCAGTTCGTGTCCGACGTCGTCCAGCAGTTGCCGCTGCGCCGTCATGGATGCCTCCAGGCGGTCCAGCATGTCGTTGAAGGTGCGGGAGAGTTCGGAGATGTCGTCGTTGCCGCTCACCGGGATGCGCTGGGTCAGGTCCGCGTCGGTGATCCGCTGTGCCGTTTCGCGCACCAGCCGGATGGGTGCCAGCAGCCGGCCGGCCACCTGCCAGCCGACGGCGCCGATGAGTACCAGCGAACCGAACCCGATCAGTGCGTAGGTCAGGAAGATGTCGTCAAGTTGCTGCAGCTCGGCGTCGTAATCGTAGGCCAGCACGAACGTGCTGTGGGCGGGGTCGGAGGAGAGCTGCACCGGCACGGTGACCACCCGGTACGTCGTGGTCGACGTCTCCATGGTGCTGAGCACCACCCGGTCGGACGCAGTTGCGTCCGGGCCCAGCAGGGCTACGAGTTCGGCATCCCGCTCGAGCCTGAGCCGCACGGACGGGCTCGCCGTGTATGTCACTTTCCCGTCGACGAGGCCAAGCATGCCTTCGTTGGCGGAGGGAAGCGTCCGCTCCATCGCCAGGAAGACCAACCGGCTGGCCTGCGTGAAGGGTTCGCCCGTGTCCGGGTCGATGCCTGTCGCCGCCAGCGTCTTGAACTCGCTGACGCTGCGCTGCAGCGAGTCGTCCACCCGCTGGATGATATGGGAGCGCTGCAGCGCGAACGCCACCGATCCGGCGACCAGCAGGCCCAGGGCCGAAAGGGCGAGCACGGCGGCCAGTACCCGGACGCGGACGGACAGCCCGCCCGCCGGCCTACGCACGGCCGCCGGACAGGATGCGG
>NZ_JBNHGL010000349.1:0-2275 GCF_059091245.1 Arthrobacter sp. Y3225116 | reverse complement strand
CCTGCAGCACGTCGGTGATGGGCTTGCGCTTGGCCTGGTAGGTGCGCAGGGCGTCCTGCAGGTCGGAGCCGTCCTTGATGGCGTCGGCCAGCCAGGCGGCATCCTGCATGGCGGAGTTCGCGCCCTGGCCCTGATGGTGCAGCATGGCGTGCGCGGCATCGCCCACCAGGGCAACGCTGTCGGTGTGCCAGGTCGGCTGCTTGTCGATGTCGTAGACGCCGCGGTTGGTCATCGAGGCGATGTCCAGCTCCTGGCCGATCTTCTGCAGCCGCTCGTCGAAGCCCTCCAGCAGCGACCCGATGTACTCGTGCGTGACCTCCGGGGCCCAGGCAGTGTCGTCGCTCGGGGCGGTGATGTCGAAGGACACCTGGTTGCGGTGGCGCAGCGGCAGGAAGTACACGGTGGTGCCGTTCTGGCCCACGTAGACGCGGAAGTTATCGTTCTCCACCAGGCCGTAGGCATCGTCGGCGGAGATGACGGCGCGCATGGCAATCGTGTGGGAGAACACCGGCTGGACCTCCCCGAAGATCTGGTTCCGGACGCTGGAGCGGATGCCGTCGGCGCCCACCACCAGGTCGGCTGTGACCTCCACGCCGTTCTCGAACTTCACGGTGGCGGAGTCGCCGTTGTCGGCGATGCTGATCATCTTGTGGCCGATGTGCACGCGCTCTGCCGGCAGCAGGCGCAGGAGCGTCTCGATGACGTCCCCGCGGTGCACCATGCGGCAGTGGTTGACCTGGGCGTACTCGTTGATGCCCGGCCACGGATCGCGGGCGATCAGCTCGCCGTTGGCCTGGTAGACCTCGATGGCCTCGGAAGGGGCGGAGACCTTTTCGAACTCTTCGAACACGCCCCACTTGCGCAGCACCTCGACCGTCGGCGGCCGCAGGCCGATGCCGGCCCCTACTTCACCAAGCTCGGGGGCCTGCTCGTAGACGTGCACGTCGGCGCCGAGCTGCAGCAGTGCCAAGGCAGCGGAAGCGCCGGCGTAGCCGCCGCCCACGACGGCCACCTTCAGGTTCTGGATTTCGGAAGTCTGCATTGTTCTGTGTTCCTTCACTGGACGCCGGTGCAGGCGTCCTCGGGGTGTGGGTGGGGTTGGAGTCCGCCGCCGCCGCCGCCGTCGTCGGAGGTGGAGGCGGAGCCGACGCGTGACGCCGATAGGGGAGGTGCGGGTATCAGGCCTTGATGGAGAGGAAGTCGGCCGGGTTGTCCTCGAGGAGGAGCTTGATGGTGGCGTCGTCGATGCCGGCGGCGCGCATGTCCGGGAGCATGTCGTCGAAGATGTAGTTGATGGTGTGGCCCTTCACGCCCGGCCAGCCCAGCGGGCTGCAGTTGGCGTCGGCCGAGACGAGCAGCTTGTCCGCGTAGCCCTTGTTCACCAGCTTGACGAAGTGCTCCATGCGCTCGGCGCGTTTGCGGCCCCAGAACGGCGGGTCGGGCAATTCGAGGTCGTAGCCGAAGGTGTCGAAGCCGATGCGGCCGCCCTGCTCGTAAATCCAGTCGTGCGGGGTGATCGGGGCGTTCAGGCCGTCGTCGGCGTGCCCGAAGAGGACGCGATCGAGCGGGAGGCCCTCCTCGTTGAAGATGTTCACGGCGGGCTCGGGGTCGATCGCCAGATGCGTGAGGATCGGCACCCCGGTGAGGACGGCGGCGCGGGCGGCGGCGCGGTAGATCCGCTTGTCGAGTTCGGTCATCTTGCCGCCGCGGCTCACGCCGACCTTGATGACGCCGGCCTTGGCGCCGGTGTTGCCGATCCCCACCGTGATCTCGTGGATGAACACCTTCGCCAGGTAGTCCACCGACGCCCGTGCGAAGTGCGGTAGGGCGGTGTCGCCGCCCACGAAGCCGGTGCAGGCCACGATGTGCACGCCGGTCTTGGCGGAGAGGGACTTGTAATAGTCGACGTCGCGGCCGTTGCAGATGCCGGTGGCGTCGACGAAGGTGCCGCCGCCGTTCTCCCGGAACCTGCGCAGCTTCGGCACGGTTTCCTCGTAGGCCTGCTCCGGCGACTTCCACCATTTCGTGTCGAGCTCGGAGCCGGGCATGCCGTAGCCGATATGTTCGTGGACTGCCACGATTTCCAGTTCTTCGGCCGGGATAGTCCCCAGCACGGTGTTGACCTTGGTCATTCCTTCACCTCAGGTGTCTTGAAAAGCTTGTTGATGGTGGGGCCGCGGTGCTCAGCGCACAGTCAGCAGGTTGCGCGGATTCTCCTCGAGGATGCGCTGCGCGTCGTCGTCGCTTAGGCCCTGGTCCTTGAGGAAGGGCACGA
>NZ_JBNHGL010000348.1:0-2308 GCF_059091245.1 Arthrobacter sp. Y3225116 | reverse complement strand
AGTGGGGACAGCCCGCGCCCGGCGCACAACAGCAGGGCGGCTGGCCGGCGCCCGCCGGTCCGGGCCCGTACCGCGGCTATGTTGCTCCGCCGAAACCGGGCGTCATCCCGCTGCGTCCGCTCGGCGTCGGCGAGATCCTCGACGGCGCCTTCCAGGCCGCCCGCAAGAACGCGGCGGCGGTCTTCGGCACCGCGGTGCTGCTCCAGGTGGTCGTCAGCGCGCTGGCCTGGCTGGTCGGCGGGCTGATCATTTCGGCCTTCGGCGGCCTGCAGGTCATGGCGAACGAGGAACTCACGGATGCATCCGCGGTGGCCTTCGGCCTGTCCATCATCATCTCCTCGCTGGTGCTGGGCCTGCTGTCCGGGGTGGGGATCCTGGTCCTGCAGGGCATCCTCGCCATTCCCACCGCACGGGCCGCGGTCAACCAGAAAACCGGCTTTGGCCTGATGTTCGCGCTCGCGAAGGGCCGGATCGGTGCGCTGGTCGGGCTGGCCCTGCTCTATCTCGCCCTCACCGCTGCCGCACTGGTCGCGATCATCGCCGGCTCCTTCTTCCTGGCCGACCAGCTCGGCGTGTCCTCTGTCTGGATCATCGTGCTGATCATTGTGGGCCTGACGGCGGTGTCCGTCTGGATCGGCATCAAGCTGATGCTGGCACCGGCGGTGATCATCATGGAACGCGCTCCGCTCTTCCGGGCGCTCGCCCGGTCGTGGCAGCTGACCGACCGCAGCTGGTGGCGGACCTTTGGCATCATCCTCTTGTGCAGCATCATCGTCACGGTGATCACCTCCGTGGTCAGCATGCCCATTTCGTTCATCGTGGGACTCGCCGGTCCGCTGCTGGGCGATCCCACCTCGGCCGAGAGCATGCTGGCGACCATGGGCCCGCTCACGCTGGTCTCGATGCTGCTGTCTTCCATCTTCTCGGCCATCGGCTACGCCTTCCAAGCGGCCGTGATCGCCCTGGTCTACATCGACCTGCGGATCCGCCGCGAAGGGTTCGACGTGGTGCTGTTGCGCGAACATGAGGCCTCCGGCGGCCGGGAGACCCGGACCATTCCGGGACTCGGCGCCGGCGCGGCACCCGGCCCCGCGGTTCCCGGGCCGGCCGGCCCCTGGACCACGTGACCGTGCACGCCCCCGGCAACGCGGCGGCCGCACCGGGCTCCGCAGCTGTTCCCTTCGAGGTCCCGGTGGAGCCGGGACCGGAAGAGGCGCGCGACCTGCTGATCCGCGAACTGGCCAAGGAGGAGTACCAGGATGCCCGGCCCGGCGTCCTGGAATCGGTGCTGCAGGCCATCCTCGACTGGCTGGCCGGGCTGATCGCCCAACTCAATGGCTTCAGCCCCAACCTCGGCACGCTGGTCCTGGTTCTGGCTGCCCTGCTGCTGATCGGCGCGGCCGTGTGGCTGGTCAAGCCCCGGCGCAACGCCCGCAGCCGCGCGGCGGCGGAGATGTTCGACGGCGCCGTCCCGCTCACGGCCGACGAACACCGCCGGAAGTCGCGGGCGGCCGCGGACCGGGGCGACTGGGATGCGGCGCTGACCGAGCGGTTCCGCGCGCTGGTGCGCTCGATGGAAGAACGGGTGGTCCTGGATGCCCGGCCGGGCCGCACCGCCGACGAAGCGGCCGCCGGCATCGCCGCCGCGTTCGGCGCCGAGGCCGGGCGGCTGCGTGTAGCGGCCAACCGGTTCGACGCCGTGCGGTACGGCAAGGTGCCCGCCACGGCTGCGGACCTTGACCAACTGGCGGCCTTGGACGATTCCCTGGCCGCGGCGTCCCCGCAGCCGGGCGGCAGCGGCCCGGCGCCACTGGCGGTTCCGCGATGAGCCGGGCACCCGCCGCGGACCGGACTGCTGCGGCAGCCGATGACTTCGCCGGAGGCACCACCGGAACCGGCGGCGCACCCGGAGACCTGCCGGAGACCGTCGGCGACGGCGGCTCGGTGCTGTCCACGCTGCGCAACCGGCTGCGGCGGTGGAGCTTCTGGCTCCTCTTGCTGGTGCTGCTGTGCGGGGTGGTGGCGCTGGAGCTGCTCCGCGGCCCGGCCGCCGACCGCGCCGACCTCTCCCCCGGCAACGCCGCGCCCAACGGGGCCCAGGCCGTGGCCGAAGTGCTTCGCCAGCAGGGCGTGCAGGTGACCGCCACGCATTCGCTGCAGGAGACCCGGGACCAGCTGACGGCGGGCGACGCCGCCCTGCTGATCCACGACCCGGACGGCTACCTGACCGCCGGGCAGCTGAAACCGCTGAAGGAGCAGGCCGCGCGGATCGTGCTGCTCGAGCCCGGCTTCGAGGCGCTGCGGGCCC
>NZ_JBNHGL010000347.1:0-2382 GCF_059091245.1 Arthrobacter sp. Y3225116 | reverse complement strand
GTTCTGCTGTCCTTGGTTCGCCGTTCGCGTTGCCTCGGTTCGACGTTCCCGCTGCCTAGTTCGCCGTTCGCGTTGCCTCAGTTCACCTGGTTGATGACTGCTGGGCACGCGCCGAAGGCTGAGGAGCCCGAACAGGCACCAGCCGAGCAGGCTGAGCGGTCGCCGGAGGCTGGCGAAGCCGCGGCTACGGAGCACCCGGCTGCCACGGCGCCGCAGGCCACCGAGGACGAGGCATCGACCGCGCCCTCCCCCAGTGCCCCGAAGCCGGCGGCCAAACCGGCCCCGAAGCCCGCCCCGGGCCGCAAGCCCACGCCGGCGGCCATGCCGGGGAAAATTGCTGCCGCTGCTCCCGCACAGCAGGTCATCCCTGTTCCGGCGGTCGCCTCCACACCGCTGTCCGAGGCGTCCAAGTGGGCCCGCGTCACCGACGACGGCCACGTGTTCCTGCTGGTCGACGGGCAGGAGCATCCGGTCGGACAGTACCCGGACGCCAGCAAGGACGAGGCGCTGGCCTACTTCGTGCGCAAGTATGACGACGTGGCGGCCCAGGCTGCCCTGCTGGAACAGCGGGTCGAAGCCAAGGCTCCCTCCAACGACATGCACAAGACCCTCGAGCATCTGAAGGCCCAGGTGGCCGAGCGCCACATGGTGGGCGACGTGCCCGCGCTCGAGTCCCGGCTGGCGAAACTTGGCTCTGCCATCAGCGAACTGCAGAAGGCCGAGAAGGCAAACCAGGAAGCCCAGCGTGCCGCAGAACTGGCGGCCCGCGAAGCCATCGTCGCCGAAGCCGAGGAGATCGCCGGCAAGGACCCGTCGTCGGTGCAGTGGAAAACCAGCAGCGCCCGCATGAACGAACTCTTCGACGCGTGGAAGGCCGCCCAGAAGAACGGCATCCGGCTGGGCCGCAGCACCGAGGACGCACTGTGGAAACGCTTCCGCTCCGCACGGACGGTCTTCGACCGGCACCGCCGCGCGTTCTTCAGCCAGCTGGACAGCGACAACGCTGCGGCAAAGGCCGCCAAGGAAGCCCTGATCGCCCGGGCCGAAGAGCTTTCCACCTCCACCGACTGGGGCCACACCGCGGCCGAGTACCGGAAGCTGATGGACGACTGGAAGGCATCCAAGCGCGCCAGCCGCAAGGACGACGACGCGCTCTGGGCCAGGTTCCGGGCAGCGCAGGACAAGTTCTTCGCGGCACGCCAGTCCGCCAACGAGGCGATCGACCAGGAGTTCGCCGCCAACCTGGTGGTCAAGGAAGCGCTGGTCGCCGAGGCCCAGGCGCTGCTGCCCGTGACCGACCTGTCCGCAGCCAAGAAGGCCCTGCAGTCCATCCGTGATCGTTGGGAGGAAGCCGGCAAGGTTCCGCGCGGTGACATGCAGCGGATCGATGCCGGCCTGCGCAAGGTCGAGGATGCGGTGAAGGCCGCCGAGGACGACCATTGGCGCCGGACGAACCCGGAGACCAAGGCCCGCACCAACAGTGCCCTGTCCCAGCTCGAGTCGGCCATCGCCGGGCTCGAGGATGACCTGGCCCAGGCCGAAAAGGCCGGCGACCAGCGGCGGATCGCCAAGGCCCGGGAGGCCTTGGAGGCCCGCCGCCAGTGGCTCGACACGCTGCAGCGCTCGGCGGAGGACTTCTCCTAGCGGGCTAAGCCCTACACAACCGGAGGGCCCCCAAACGCTTTCCACAAGGCGTTCGGGGGCCCTTCGGCTGTCCCGGACCGTTTGGCATGCTGTCTGCATGGCCCGTCTGCATCCCGCCGCCACGGCGGCTGAACGTACCGCCCAGGCCGCGCCGGCGGTACTGCGGCCAGGGCATCCGTTCAGCCGCAGCGAACTGGAGTGCATGCGCCTGGAGGGCCTCCTGGTCAACGTCTACGGTCCGGGGTTCGCCGTGCCGTGGGAGCCGATCACACCCCGACACCGCGCGGCGGCCGCGTACTTCAGCCTGCCCGAGCAGGTCCGCCGGAAAGTGGTGCTGGGGAGGACGACGGCGGCATGGGTTTACGGCTGCGCGCCGGCCCCGCAGAAGCTCTCGGTGCTGCTGGACCACCGGCACAGGACCACGTCGCAGGGCCGGTATCGCCTTGCCCTGATCCACGAAGTGACCCTGGGCCCCCTGGATACCGTGACTATCGGCGGGGTCCCGGTCAGCACGCCGTTGAGGACCGCGCTGGACGTGGCCCTGCACGCTCCGGACCAAGAGGCCATCCCCGTGTTGCGGGCGCTGACCGGGGCCAGCGGGCTCGGCTGTCCGCTGGACGCCATCCGGCAGGCGGTCGAGGCGAGGCCGAGGGCGATGTTCATGGACTGGATGGCGCCGCCGCCCGTTCCCTTGGTGAGGTTGTCGATGGCGCAGGTGACGACGGCGCGGCCCGCGTG
>NZ_JBNHGL010000346.1:0-2410 GCF_059091245.1 Arthrobacter sp. Y3225116 | reverse complement strand
ACGGTAGGGCCGAGCCGTCCCTGCCTGGCCGCTGCCAGCAGTGCCAGGCCAAACTGCAGGTCCGCCTCCGCGCCGAACGACTCCGGCTGGCGGACCCAGTCGAGCCCGCCAAGGCCCTGCGCTGAGTGCTCCAAAGTATTGCCTGCTTCCTGAACCTGCCGATCCGCACCGCCTGCCCGGCGGCCCCTGCCATTTTACGGCGCGGGGGCACGACATGTGCCGTTCCTGCCACGCCGCGGCGGGTTGGGTGACCCGCCACCGTTCCGGGCACGGAATAATAGCCATGTGCCTTCTCCCCACATGCCGCTCGTGCTGCTCGGCGGCGCCTCCGGTTCCGGCAAGTCCTATCTGGCGGCGCGGTTCGGCCGTCCGCATCTGGAGCTCGACGCGTTCTACCGGGAAATCGCCGAGCACACCCCGGGGTCCCCGCTGCCGCTGACCCCGTACGGGGAGATCGACTGGGACCATCCCGGCACCTGGAACAGCGGAGCCGCGGCCCGCGCCATGACGGAACTGCTGGAGACCGGCCGCACCCGGATTCCCGACTACTCCATCGCCACCTCCAGCTACAACGGGCACCGCACCGTGGAACTCGCGGAGGGGCCGGTGATTGCCGAGGGCATCTTCGCCGACGCCGTGCTCGGCCAGCTGCGAAGCCTCGGGCTGGAGGTGGACGCCGTCTTCGTCACGGTCTCTCCCATCACGACGGCGGTGCGCCGCCTGGTGCGCGACCTGCGCGAGCACCGCAAACCGCTGCCGTTCCTGCTCAAACGCGGCTGGGCGCTCTTCCGCTCCGAACGCGCCGTGCGCGACCGCTACCTGGCGGCCGGTTTCCGCCCGGTGGCCAAGCGGCAGGTGAAAAGGGAACTGGCTGGCCTGCGCGGGGCGCCGGCCGCCCAGCGGAAGTAGCGCCCGGCTATTCGGTCACGTCCCACATCCGGCGCCACCACGGCCGCTTGGGCTCGGGCTCCGCTTCCTCGCGTGCCGCCGCGGCTGCCCTGGCCGCCCGGCGTTCCCGCCAGCGTTCCAGTTCATACTCCACGTCCCGGGTCTTGGTGATCACCGGCGGGCCGCCCTGTAGCTGTCGCCGCGCGTTGACCACCCGGGCGTTGAAGTCCTCCAGGATTTCGCGCACCCGCCGGTCCGAGATCTGCTGGTCCAGCCGTCCGTCCAGCTCGGCATCCTCGGTCCGCAGCAGCAGGGCTTCGGGGCCCAGCCCCGTGAGGTTCTCGCGCTCGATCAGCCCCTTGAGCCACCAGTCGGGGTCATACCCGTTGCCCAGGTTGGGGATCGGTTTTCCGGCGTATTTCAGGTCGTCGAAGTCCCCGCGGGCCATGGCCTCCCGGATCAGGTAGTCCGCGCGCCGGGAGGTGTCCAGCTCCCGGATTTTCCGGTGCTTCTCCTCTTCGGCCTCCGCCCGCTCCTCTTCGTCCGCGTCGGCCCGCCCGCGTTCCCGTGACGCCCGCAGCTCCGCGGCGCGTTCCAGCCGCCGGCCGTTGTCACCCGCTGCCCTGCTGTTCACTCGTCAGACACCGCCTCCGCTATGACCTGGGCCCGATGCTCAGCCACCGGGCTGTTCCTGACATTTTTCCAGCCCCGTGACGAGCCAGCAATGCGTCGCCGTCGTTCATGCGCCGTTCGCCGGTTCCCCCGCCGGCCGCGCCGCTGCGCTTCAGACGGTGGCCGCCGGCGCGTCGGCGATGGCAGACTCGGCCGCATGCGCGAATTTGTCGTCCTGGGCACCGCCTCGCAGGTTCCTACCCGGAGCCGCAACCACAACGGCTACCTGCTGCGGTGGGACGGCGAGGGAGTGCTGTTCGACCCGGGTGAGGGAACGCAGCGGCAAATGATCCTCGCCGGGGTTTCGGCCAGCCGGATCACGCGCATCTGCCTCACGCATGTGCACGGCGACCACTGCTACGGATTGCCCGGCGTGCTCTCGCGCATGGTCCTGGACGGCGTTGAGCATCCGGTTCATCTGCACTATCCGGCCTCCGGCAGTGATGTGGTGCGGGCCCTGGTCTCGCTCGCCTCCCCGGGTCTTGACCTGCGCCTGCACCCGCACGGCGCCCCAGGGGCCATTGCTGACGGCCTTGAGGTGCGTCCCCTGGACCACCGGATCGAGGCCTACGGCTACCGGCTGGTCGAACCCGACGACCGCACCCTGCTGCCCGACCGGCTGGCTGCCGCCGGGATTTCCGGCCCCGACGTCGGCCGCCTGCAGCGGGAAGGAAGCCTCAAGGGGTTGCGGCTCCAGGAGGTCAGCGTGCCCCGGCCGGGGCAGCGCTTTGCGTTCGTGATGGACACCGCGGTCTGCGCCGGGGCGGAGGAACTGGCCGACGGCGCCGACCTGCTCGTGGCCGAGTCCACCTTCAGCGACGACGACGAGGCCCTCGCCGTCCGGCACCGC
>NZ_JBNHGL010000345.1:0-2417 GCF_059091245.1 Arthrobacter sp. Y3225116 | reverse complement strand
CCACGGTCCGCCAGCCGCCCTCGGCGGGCGGCACGGAGCCGGATTTCGGGGCGAAGGGCGCGTAGGTCGACGCCTTGCGGCCGGCGTGGGCCAGCTGGATCCCGATCTTGGTGTCCGCCGAGCCGTAGCGGTGCACGAACTCCGTGATCCTACCCCACGCCTGGGCCTGGTCGTCGGTCCAGATGCCGGTGTCCTCGGGACTGATCCGGCCGGCCGCGTCAACCGCTGTCGCCTCGGTGAGGATCAGCGCGGCCCCGCCGGCGGCGAACTGGCCCAGATGCATCAGGTGCCAGTCGTTCGGCGTCCCGGGCGCGTCCCCGCGCCGCACCGAGTACTGGCACATCGGCGCCACCCAGCCGCGGTGCAGGAGCTGCAGACCGCGCAGTTTCAGCGGCTCGAACAGGCCGCCGGCCACAGCCTGCGCCATTTAGAAGAGCGCCCTGGCCAGAGCCTGGCGTGCCTTGGACACCCGCGGGTCGGTGCTGCCCACCACGTCGAACAGCTCCACGAGGCGGGCCCGGGCGGCCTCCCGTTCATCCCCGGCGTGGCGGCTGATGAAACCCACCAGGCGGGCGAAGGCGTCCTCGACGTGGCCGCCCGAGACGTCCAGGTCGGCGACGGCCAGCTGGGCCTGCAGGTCGTCGGGCCGGTCGGCGGCAGCGGCGCGCAGCCCGGCCGCATCGGCCCCCTGCAGCCGCTGCAGCAGCTGGACCTGGTACAGGCCGGTGCGCGCCTCGTCGTCCGCCGGCTGCTCGGCCAGCGCCTTCTGGTACGCCGCGGCGGCGCGATCAAAGTCGCCGGCCTCGATGGCCTCGAACGCTTCCTGGTGAAGCGGCGGCAGCGGCTTCTCTTCCTCGGCCGGGGCCTCCCCCGCACCGGGCGCGGTGCCGGTGACGCCGTTGGCCTGTGCCACCTTGAGCAGCTCGTTGACGAACTGCCGCAGCTCGTCGGCCGTCGCCGCCCCCTGGAACAGCGGGATCGGCTGCCCCTTCAGAAGCGCCACGGCGGCCGGCACGCTCTGCAGCTGGAAGGCCTGGGCGATGCCGGGACTGGCATCGACGTCAACCCGGGCCAGCACAAAGCGGCCGGCGAACTCGTTCGCCACCTCCGCCATGGCGGAGGCCAACTGCTGCGCCAGGTCGCTCCACGACGCGGTCAGTTCCACGATCACGGGGACCTGTGCGGACAGCTGGACGAGCGGCTGGAAGCTCTGCTCGTTGACCTCGACGATGTAGCCCGGAGCTTCGCCTTCACCCGCTGCCGGCGCGCCGGCGGCCGGCATGCCTCCCGCCGGCGGCTGCGGCTTTTTCAGCGCGGACAGGTCGACGGCGCCGCGGAGGCTGACGGAAGACGGCGCGGGGCCCTGTCCTGGAGTTGGAGTGGTCATAACATCACACTAATACGTCTCGGTCGGCGTCCGGAATTTTGCCCGATCGGGCCGGCGGCGCGGCCCGGTCGGCCCGGGGCTACTTCAGTTCGGCGTCCACCAGGCCCTGGGCAACGCCCACCAGGGTGAGCCGGTCGTCGGAGCCGGCCGGCGGCACGTACAGGAAGACGGACTCGCCGTAGGTCACGTCCACGCCTTCCGTGGTCGAGTCCTCCCCGGCCAGCGCCGCGAACTCGGGCGAGAGTTCCACGGTGGCGCCGGCTTCGGCCGGCACGCTGCTCATCACCGACTCCATGTGGCCGAACACCACGGCGCCGCCGTCGGCGGTGCGCAGCGCCCGCAGCGAGCCGTCGTCGACGCTGCGGCTGAAGGAGATGTCCGCGTTTTCGTTGGATTTCACCTGGTCTTTTTGGAACGCCTGGATCTGCTCGGAGAAGGTGTTCTTTCCGATCGCGTCCTTGTGCTTGCCGTCGTCGAGGTTCTCCGCGACCATTTTCACCGCCGCCTGCGGCGCGTACAGCAGGCCTTCCTCGGCATCCGGCGCCACGGCCGGCGTCCCGCCGCTCTCGGTGGAGACCTGCGGGAAGGTGGTGCCCGGCAGCATCTGGAGCGCGCCCACCATCCGGTAGTTCGAGCGCGGATCCTGCTGCACCAGCACGATGACCTGCGGCACCGGATTGTCCTCGCCCTCCGTGACCGTCACGACCGTCCGCGGCCAGTCGGCACTCGTGCTGACCATCGAGGTCAGGATCGGCCCGGCAGCCACCGGAACGGGAGCCGCAGCCTCGCCGTTTTCAGCCCGCACCTTGTAGTTGGCCTCGCGGACGGTCAGGGCGGCCCCGGCGACCCGCGGCTTCAGCTTGCCGGAATCCCGCGCCGAGTCCGCGTCCGAGACCGCCTTTGCCACCGAGTCCATGATCCGGGTCAGTTGGCCCTCCAGCACCACCGGGTGGCCGGCGGCTTCCCCGGCGTCCTGGGACGGGGCGGCTGGAGAGGCTGCGTGGGCGGGAAGCACGGCGCCGGAGGCCAG
>NZ_JBNHGL010000344.1:0-2434 GCF_059091245.1 Arthrobacter sp. Y3225116 | reverse complement strand
CGGGGGGTTAAGTACCGGGCCGCGGGGGCCGACCCCGGCGCCCGCGGCGGGAAAGCGGGCGCTGTCGCACGCCCGCCCGGGGCGTCAGAACAGGCGGGAGTCGGCGTCGTCCACGCCGCGCATCTCGTCGTAATCAAGGGTCAGGCATTCGATGCCCCGGTCGGCGGCAAGCACGCGCGCCTGCGGCTTGATCTGCTGGGCAGCGAAAATGCCCTTGACCGGAGCCAGCAGGGGATCGCGGTTGAGCAGCTCCAGATAGCGGGTCAGCTGTTCCACGCCGTCGATGTCGCCGCGCCGCTTGAGCTCCACGGCCACGGTCCCGCCGTCGGCGTTGCGCGCCAGGATGTCCACCGGCCCGATCGCCGTCATGTATTCGCGCCGCACCAGCGTGTGGCCGGGGCCGAGGCGGTGGATCTGTTCGGCCAGCAGGCGCTGCAGGTCGGCCTCCACGCCGTCCTTGACCAGCCCCGGGTCCACGCCGAGGTCGTGGCTGTATTCGTGCAGGTGCTCGTGGATGCTGATCACCAGGCGGTCGTCGCTCTTGGCATGCTGGACGTGCCAGACTTCGCGGACGCCCGACGAGGCGTCGTCGGCCTCCGGCTCCGCCACCCGGAGATTCGCCGGCGGGCTCATCCAGTTGAGCGGCTTGTAGGAACCGCCGTCGGAATGGATCAGGACGGAGCCGTCCGCCTTCACCATCAGCAGGCGCGTGGCCAGCGGCAGGTGGGCGCGGAGGCGGCCGATGTAGTCAACGGAGCAACGGGCAATGACAAGACGCACAGTAGGCCACTTTACCGGTGCCCGCTGCGTGGTCGGTCCGGTGCCGCGGCGGGCGGGCTCGTTCGGTCCGGGCCGCGCCGGTGGGGCAGAATGGTGGCATGCCCCGTTCCAACCGCCCGCGCCGCCGCTCTGGGGCCGGCAGCAGCAAGTGGACGCGGGCCAACGAGCTGGACCTGGACCGCGCCCGCGCCGGCATCCCGGAGCGCCAGAACGCGCCCGACGGCGAATGGAACGTGCGGCGCATCACCCCGTCAAACGCCGCCAAGGAGTACACCTGCCCGGGCTGCAACCGGACGATCGGCCCGGGGATCGAACACCTGGTCGCCTGGCAGGCCGACTCGCTGTTCGGCGGCGAGACGGCGCTGGCCGAGCGGCGGCACTGGCATCCGCGCTGCTGGCAGACCCGCAGTTTCCGCTACCGCTGAGCCGGCCTCAGTTCCGGTCCTGCCGGACGATGAAGACGTCCTTCAGCAGCAACATCACCGACGCCGCGGCCGGGATGGCCATCAGGGCGCCCAGCACGCCCATCAGCGAACCGCCGGCAATCACGGCGATCACGGCCACGGCGCCGGGGACGGCCACCGCGCGCTGCATGATGCGCGGCGAGACGAAGTAGGCCTCAATCTGCAGGTAGGCAAAGTAGATGACGGCGAACAGCAGCGCCGGCTGCCAGCCCACGGTCAGGGCAACCAGCGAGACGAACCCGCCGGCGATCACGGCCCCGATCAGCGGGATGAAGGCCAGAAGGCCGACGACAAAGGTCAGCAGGGCCGTGAACGGCACCTGCGCAATGGTCATGGCGATAAAGGCCACGGCCGCGTTGATCAGGGCCACGCAGGCCTGGCCGATCACGTAGCTGCCCACGCTGCCGGTGATCTCCTCCGACAGGCGCTGCACCTGCCGCCGCTTGGACCGCGGAGCGAGCCGGTAGGCCCACACCTTCAGCGCCGGGAGCGACGCCAGGAAGTACAGCGTAAGCACCAGCACGATCAGCGCCCCGAACGCACCCTGGAGCACGGCGCTGCCGACGCCGAGGACGCCGCCGAAGATGCCCGTGACGTTCTCGGAACTGGCAAAAAACCGCTCCAGTTCGATGTCGATGCGCTCCCGGACCTGGAACTGCGCATCGATCGTCTGGAATATGGCCGAGTTCAGGATGTCCTCGACATAGCGCGGAGCGTTGGCCACGATCTGCGTGGTCTGGTTGACGATGGTCGGGATCAGCGTGGAGATGAACGCCGCGATCAGCCCGGCCAGGATCAGCACCACAATGATGACGCCGGCCGGACGCGGCAGCCCCTTGCTTTCCAGCCAGCGGACGATCGGATCGAGCCCCAGGGCAATGAAGAGCGCCGCCGCGATCCACGCCAGCAGTTCACCGACGTTGGTCAGCACAAAGTAGAGCAGCAGCGCGAAACCGACGCCGACCGTGGCCATGAATCCGAAGTGGATCGGGTGCCGGGCGGGGGAGAAGTCGGTGCCTACGGCGCCGCCGCGGGCGGCGGCGGGGGAATCGTCCTCGGGCGGCATCTGGAAGCGGACGCGCGGCCGGGCGCGGGGCTGGCCGAACTACGTGAAAGATCAGTCGCGGCGAAAGGGACTGATTGGATCAGCTCGGGACACGATTTTCTCGCTGAATGGTTCGATGATGCAG
>NZ_JBNHGL010000343.1:0-2438 GCF_059091245.1 Arthrobacter sp. Y3225116 | reverse complement strand
GGCGCGCGGATCCTCGGCGGGGTCGGGTTGGCCGGCGGCGGCCCACGTTGGGGTTTGGCCCGCGGCCTCCGGGGTCTGTGTCTCGGGGGTGCTCATGGGGTGGGTCTCCTTGTCGTGCGGCCGCAGGGCGGGCAGTCAGTCGTCCGTCGCAATGGTCTTGAGGACGACGGCGGGGTCGGCTGCCGCGTCCGCGGGGATGTTCTGGCCCTTGGCCAGGGCGTTTTTGACCGCCATGAAGTCCAGCGGGGCGTTCACGCAGTCGGCGGCGATGATCCGGCCGTCGCGGTAGTAGAGGACGGAGAACTTGCCGCGCTCGTCGTCGCGGCGGACAACGGTCCGGTCATAGCCCAGCGTCAGGCCGGCGATCTGCAGCTTCAGGTCCGCCTGGTTCGACCAGAACCACGGGATCCCGGCGTAGTCCTCCCGCCGGCCCATCAGCGAATAGGCGGCGACCTTGGCGTGTTCGATCGCGTTGTTCACGCTTTCCAGCCGGATCCGCTCCCCCTCCGGCGAGCCGGGCAGCGGATTGGGCATGTTGGCCACGTCGCCCACCGCCACCGTGGTTCCGTCGGAGGCCAGCGCGTGCCGGTCGACCACAATGCCGTTGTCCACCTCCAGGCCCAGCTGCTCGGCGAGCTCGGTGTTGGGCACGACGCCGATGCCGACCAGCACCAGCTGGGCGGCGACCACGGTGCCGTCTTCGAGCCCGACGCCGCCTACCGTGCCCCCGCCGTCCGCCGGCACCAGTTCCCGGATCCGGGAATTGAGCCGGATGTCGAGGCCGCGTTCACGGTGCGCGGTGAGGAAGTAATCGCTGGTCTCTTCGCCCACGGCCCGGCCGATCAGCCGGGGCCCGTACTCGAGCACGGTGACGTTCTTGCCCATCTTGTGCAGGCTGGAGGCAGCCTCCAGCCCGATGAAGCCGCCACCGATCACCACCGCGTCACGCACGCCCTCCAGCTGGGCCTTCAGCGCCAGGGCGTCGTCGGCGTTGCGCAGGTAGACCACCCCGTCCAGGTCGGCGCCGGGGACCTGGAGTTTGCGCGCACGGGCGCCCACGGTCAGGGCCAGCCGGCGGAACGGGAACTGTGCCCCGGAGGCCGCGTGCGCCACCCCGGAACCGTCCGCTTCCTTCTCGATCCGCTCAATCCGCTCGCCCTTGACCAGGGCCACGTTGTGGTCCTCCCAGTACTGGTTCGACCGGAAGATCAGCGATTCGCTCTCCACCGTGCCCTGCAGGAACTCCTTCGACAGGGCCGGGCGCTGGTAGGGCCGGTGGTTCTCCTCGCCCAGCAGCGTGATGTGCTCCGTGAAGCCGAGCGCCCGCAGCGAAACGGCCAACTGGACTCCCGACTGGCTCGCGCCGATGATCAGCAGCCCGGTTTGCACGGCACCGTCCGCCGTCCGGGCGGGGGCCGCCGTCGTTGTGGTGGTGGTCGTGTCCATGATCAGATCTGCGTTTCCGGGGTAGTGACGTACACGTCCTGGCCCTCGGCCAGCTTGAGCTGGCAGGACAGGCGGGAATTTTCCTGGCGGTCCACCGCCGTTCCGTAGAGCATTTCGTCTTCCATGTCTTCCATCTCCGGAAGCTGGTCCATGGTGTCCTCGCGGACGAACACGTGGCAGGTGGCGCAGGACAGCGAGCCGCCGCATTCGGCGACGATGCCCGGCACGCCGTTGCGCACCGCGGTTTCCATGACCGAGTCGCCGGGGTTGCCTTCGACGTCGCGGACGGCGCCTTCAGCGTCGGTGAAATGTACCGTAGGCATGGTTCTCCTTGGGTTGCAGTGGTTCAGATGAACTGGCGGCCGCCGTCGACCACCATGGTTTGTCCGGTGATGTAGGAACTGTCCGGACCGGCCAGGAAGAGCGCCGCGCCCACGATGTCCTCGGGCTGGCTGGCGCGTTTGAGCGCGCCGCGGTCCACGCCGTAGTTCTCGGCGTTCTCCATCAGCCCGTAGCTGGCCTCGGTGAGCGTGAAGCCCGGCGCGATCGCGTTGACGGTGATGTTGCGCCGGCCCAGTTCCTTGGCCAGCACCCGGGTCATCGACACCACGCCGCCCTTCGAGGCGACGTAGTGCAGCCATTGCTCCGAGCCGGAGTAGATGGTGGCGGAGGAAAGGTTGATGACGCGGGCGCCGTCGGGCAGGAACGGGCTGGCGGCGCGGGTCACGAGCCAGGGCCCTTTGAGGTTCACGTTCATGACCAGGTCCCATTCGGCCGGGTCGATCTCCTCGAACGGGGTGCGGGTCACCGTGGCATAGATAGCGGCGTTGTTAAGGACGACGTCGATGCTCCCCTGCCCGAAGTCGGCGCACCGCCGGGCGAGGGCCTCGGTGGAGGCCACGTCGGTGACGTCGGCTTCGAAGGCCTCGGCCTCCGCGCCGGTTTCGCGGACCAGCGCGGCAGTCTTTTCGGCGCCGGCCAGGTTGGTGTCG